>NZ_JBLVOM010000020.1:0-21994 GCF_053543775.1 Acinetobacter endophylla
CATCGGCGAAGTTTGGTTGAAACTAAGATGCATTGCATCAAATTATTAGGAGATAAACTCAGTGCAAGGAGTTTTGATAGCCAAGTCAATGAGATCCATGCACGTGTGGCAGTCCTCAACAGATTTACGGAATTAGGTCGACCACTTACCCAAGTTACGCCTTAAATTTGGCTCAATTAGGGGCGCTTTGCATTTCAAATCTTTGTGCAACAAAGCCGTTTTTACCCAATCTAATATATCTTTTTATTATTTCAATTTTTGTTTTTTCTTTTTCAGAAATATCCTCCTTACTTTCAAAATATGTTAATGAACTTGTCTGATTTTGTGAGACGTAATTATCCCAAAAAGTAATAACATCTTTATGAAGCAAATCTTCAAATTCTTTTCTTTCAATTTCTAAAATATTTGACTTATTATTTGCATCAATTAGATTTAAAACATTTTCATTTTGATGCAAATCCCAAATATTATTTTGATAACTTACCTTAATCATTATACAACCCTAGAATAGAATTGCTTTTGAGTAGCTGACTATTGATGTCAACATCAAAATAATCAAGGTAAATTAAATTATATATTTCGTGAAGGGGAACAAGTTCAGCAAGTTTTTCTATAGATATATACTTACTCTTAATTTTTGCAATTATATCTAATGTATCTTGCTTAACTGGAATATCTGCATATCTTTCAAGATATTTGATATTTTCTAAAAAATATCCACATCTAATATCAATTTCTGTAATAATTTTGAATGATATATTCGCTTTATAGAATTCTTCCAAAATCTGTTGTTTATCCTGTTTAAATTTATCAACAAACTTTTGAGATTTAACCTCTAAATACATTTCTCGCCCATTTGAGTACTCGACGAAGAAGTCTGGGGTGTATGTTCTTTTCTTTCCATCATCGATATATTCAAAAGTTCTTGATTGTGATTCATAACGCAGAACATCTGTATTATGTTCAAGTAAAAAACAGACATCCTTTTCTAATTGTGATTCCCATCCAATATATGAACCATTTTTACGACTTGCGTATAAACCTGTTACACGCTGAGGATGTGGCGTAATTTTTCGTGGGATATGTAGAATTTTCATAAGATAAGCCTATCTTGTTACCTAGACTTATGATGAAAAAACTAAAATATTTTTGCTATTGCTATTTGTAAAATTAATCAATAAAGTCAATTATTTGGATGGATTATCCATTCATTAAATTAATCAATTTCATTTTTTCTTTATAAATTAAACCCTATTCAAATCATGTCTTAGGCGAGTTGTATCTTTCTAGTATTTTCAATAATAATTTTCATTAAGAAAATAAATGAAAAAAATTATTAGTTAAATCATCCGCAAAACTGAAAATGTATTCAAAAAATTGATATATTAAAATTCAAGTAAAAAACAAATTTTCTTTACATAAGTTTACGCAATTTACACATTGTTACGCATGAGAGGGGTATATGTCTAAAAAGGATTTGTCAGAACGTGAGATCTGTACTCGTTTTATCTATCCTGCTCTAATAAATGCAGGGTGGACAGCGCAACAGGTCCGTGAAGAAGTGACTTTTACTAAAGGTCAAATCATGGTTCGTGGCAAATTACACACTCGTGGCGAAACTAAACGAGCAGACTATATCCTTTATTACAAAAAGAATATCCCTATAGGTGTTATTGAAGCCAAAGACAACAATCATACCTTAGGCGCAGGTATGCAGCAGGCACTTGGTTATGCAGACTGTTTGCAAACACCTTTTGTATTTTCCACGAATGGAGATGGCTTTCTTTTACATGACCAGACAGGTTTGTTTAATCCCAATAAGCTGGAAACAGAGTTAGGTTTAGATCAATTCCCAGCGCCAGATGTGTTATGGAACCTATATCAGCAGCATCATGGTTTAATAACACCTGCTGCAAAAGCTATTGTTGAATTTCCTTATTACGATGATGGTACAGATCGCACACCACGTTATTACCAAACTAATGCGATTAATAAGACATTAGAAGCAATTGCTCGTGGGCAAGATCGTGTCTTATTGGTCATGGCAACAGGTACAGGCAAGACCTATACCGCCTTTCAGATCATTTGGCGTTTATGGAAATCTGGTGCTAAAAAACGCATTCTCTTTTTAGCTGACCGTAATATTCTGGTTGATCAAACCAAGAATAATGACTTTAAACCGTTTGGCGACAAGATGACGAAAATCACCAATCGCACGGTTGATAAAAGCTATGAAATCTATCTGTCCTTATACCAGGCTGTAACAGGTTCAGAAGAAGAGAAGAATATTTATAAGCAGTTTACTCCTGAATTCTTTGATCTAATCGTGATTGATGAATGTCATCGTGGCAGTGCTAAAGAAGATTCCGCATGGCGTGACATTCTTGAATATTTTAGTTCAGCGACCCACATTGGTTTAACTGCAACACCCAAAGAAACCAAAGATACATCCAACATCACTTATTTTGGTGAGCCTGTATATACCTATACCTTGAAACAAGGGATTCAAGATGGTTTCCTTGCACCTTACAAAGTGATTCGTATTGATATAGATAAGGATCTGCAAGGGTGGCGACCAGCTAAAGGGCAAAAAGATAAACACGGTAATGAAATCGAAGATCGTATCTTTAACTTAAAAGATATGGATAAAACGCTTGTCCTAGAAAAGCGTACAGAGTTGGTTGCTAGAAAAATTACAGAGTATTTGAACAGTACTGACCCATATGCAAAAACCATTGTGTTCTGTGACAATATCGACCATGCAGAACGGATGCGTCAGGCATTGGTCAACCTGAATCCTGACAAAATCAAAGAGAACCGTAAATATGTGATGCGGATTACGGGCGATGACGAAGAAGGCAAAGCTGAGTTAGATAATTTCATCAATCCTGAAGAACGTTATCCTGTGATTGCGACGACATCTAAGCTCATGACCACAGGTGTTGATGCACAAACCTGTAAATTGATCGTGTTGGATCAACACATTCAATCCATGACTGAGTTTAAACAGATCATTGGTCGTGGTACTCGTGTCAACGAAGATTTCGGTAAGTCATGGTTTACCATCATGGACTTTAAAAAAGCGACTGAGTTATTTAGCGATCCTGCATTTGATGGTGAGCCTGTGGTGATCTATGAGCCGAAAGGTGATGATCCTATCGTACCACCAGAAGAAACAGAGGATTCTGAAGGCGGTGATGACACAGCACCTAAACCTTTTGATCCACCATCAGGTGGGGATGAGGACGATGATACTGAAGGTGAACCCCCGAAAAAATATGTCGTAAACAATGTACCTGTCAAAGTCATAGGTGAGCGAGTTCAGTTCTATGATAACGATGGCAAGCTTGTCACTGAATCCCTGAAAGATTACACACGTGAGCATATTTTGAAGGATTATGAATCCTTAGATACCTTCCTGAGAAAATGGAAAGGTGCAGAAAAGAAATCACTGATTATTGACGAGTTTCAAAAGCAAGGCGTGATTTTTGAAGCACTCGAAGATGAGGTCGGCAAGGACTTCGATGCGTTTGATTTAATCTGCCATATTGCCTTTGATCAGCCTGCATTAACCAAGCAAGAACGTGCTAACAATGTGCGTAAGCGCAATTACTTTACCAAGTATAATGAGCAAGCCCGTCAGGTCTTAGATGCACTGCTCGATAAGTTTGCTGACCAAGGCATAAAAACGATTGAAGATGTACAGATTTTAAAAGTGCCACCGTTTAATCAGATGGGTTCATTGATGGAGATTATTCAATCGTTTGGGTCGGTTGAAGAATATACAAAAGCGCTGAAAGAACTCGGCAATCAACTTTATGATGATGCGTCTTAAAGACGCATTCTGCTACACTCATTCTCAAATTTAATCTAATGATTTGAAGTCTAATTATGAGCATTTCGGGAACAATTAAGTCCATTCAAGATACCATGCGTGAAGATGTGGGCGTGGATGGTGATGTACAGCGTCTAGGTCAGTTGGTGTGGATGTTGTTTCTGAAAGTGGTGGATGACCGTGAGACTGAAGCAGAAACTTTGGCACTCTTAGATGGTCAGACTTTTAAATCTCCAATTCCTGAAGAATTTCGCTGGCGCAATTGGGCAGCCAACGATGAAGGCATCACAGGCGATGCTTTAAAAGACTTTATTGATAATCAACTGTTTCCACGTTTACAAAATCTAGCACAAGAAAGTGATGACCCACGTGCCCGTGTGGTGCAAGCGGTATTTTCTGATGCCTATAACTATATGAAGTCAGGTGGTTTAATCCGTAAAGTGATTAACCAAATCCAAAAGGGTTTTGACTTTAATAAATCATCTGAACGTCACGCTTTTGGTGATATTTACGAGCAATTGTTGCGTGATCTGCAAAATGCGAAAAACTCAGGCGAGTTTTATACCCCTCGTGCAGTCACCACGTTTATGGCACAGATTGTTGATCCAAAATTGCATGAATCTGTGCTTGATCCTGCATGTGGTACGGGTGGCTTTTTGACCTCTGCCATTGAGCATAAGCGTGAGCAATATGTAAAAAATGCCAATGATGAAAAAGTCTTGCATGACAGCATTTACGGCATTGAGAAAAAACCTTTACCGCATTTGCTTTGCACCACCAATATGATTTTGCACGGCATAGATGTGCCTGTAAAAATCCGTCGAGACAATACTTTGTCTTATCCATTGATTTCATGGACAGCAGACAAACGTGTGGACGTGATTCTGACTAACCCACCATTTGGGGGAACGGAAGAGCAAGGTATTGAGAAGAATTTCCCATCGAAGTTCCAAACCCGTGAAACAGCCGATTTGTTTATGGTGCTGTTGATTCAGCTTTTAAAGGCCAATGGTCGTGCAGCCGTGGTTTTACCTGATGGCTTTATGTTTGGTGAGGGCATTAAAACCGCCATTAAAGAAGAGCTAATGGAGAAATGTAATCTGCATACGATTGTACGTTTACCGAAATCTGTTTTTGCACCGTACACTTCCATCAGCACCAATATTTTATTCTTCACCAAAGGCAAAAAGACCGAAGATATTTGGTTCTATGAGCATCAATTGCCACAAGGTGTAAAAGCGTATAACAAGACCAAGCCGATTCAACTCAAAGAGTTTGATTCATTAAAAGCATGGTGGGGCAATGAAGCTGACGGTTTTTCCAGTCGTGTTGAAAATGAACAGGCATGGAAAGTCTCTAAGCAAGAGATTTTAGATCGTAACTACAACTTAGATATTAAGAATCCACATCAAGCGGAAGAGGAAATCAAAGACCCTGAAGAATTGTTGGCGCAGTATGCGGATTTACAAGCTGAGATCAGCAAAATCCGTAACCAGCTAAAAACGATTTTAGATGAAGCGTTAAGCCAATAATTTAGGGTGAATGAGATGACCGATGTAAAACAGCTCATTACTGAGCACTTGGATATTTGGCTGACTGCGGAAACGGAGAAGAAGTCAGGGCGTGGACGTAGTTCGGGTTCGAATGATATGATTTATGGTGTGCAGAAGCTTCGTGAATTGATTTTAGATTTTGCATTTCAAGGTAAATTATCTATAAGAAATAGTTTAGAAAGCTCACAAATTTTGATTGCAGAGCTGAATGAAATTAAACAAGATTTAATTGATAAAGGCATACTAAAAAAACAAAAAAAAATTACAGTTGAACCTAAATACGAAATTCCATCAAATTGGACATGGCTTACATTACAGGACTATTTGGATGTAAGGGATGGAACTCATGATACTCCGAAGTATGTTGAAAAAGGTTTTCCTCTAATAACGAGTAAAAATATTTCAGGGGGAAAATTGGATTTTTCTGATGTAAAGTATATTAGTAAAGAAGATCATGAAGCCATTTCAACAAGATCAAAAGTCGAATTTGGTGACATTCTATTTGCAATGATAGGTAGCATTGGAAATCCAGTATTAGTCGATACTGAACAAGAGTTCAGCATTAAAAATGTTGCCTTATTTAAACCATATAAAAGAAGCATTACGAATATTCGTTATGTTCTAAAATATTTAATTTATATTGCAGATCACTTGAAAGCCAATGCTCAAGGGGCTGTACAGTCTTTTGTATCATTGAATGTGCTTAGAGGAACAGCAATTCCATTACCACCACTCGAAGAACAACAACGTATCGTTGAAAAAGTCGATGAACTCATGCAACTGTGCGATCAGCTTGAGCAACAACAAACTTTAAGCAGTGATGCACATGCCACATTGGTCGATACTTTGCTTAAAGTCTTAACCGAATCGAGCGATGCCGAGGAGTTTCAAGACAACTGGCAACGCATCGTTGCAAACTTTGATGTGTTATTTACCACGGAATACAGCATTGAGCAGTTAAAACAAACTGTTTTACAGCTTGCTGTGATGGGTAAATTAGTCAAACAAGACCCAAGCGATGAGCCTGCAAGCGAGTTGCTTAAACAGATTGCGGATGAAAAATCCAAGCTCATTAAGGAAAGTAAGATTAAGAAGTCAAAGCCTTTGCCTGAGATTAGCGATGATGAAAAACCGTTTGAATTGCCGAATGGGTGGGAGTGGTCTCGCTTAAATAATATTGTGTCTATTTTAGGGGACGGCCTACACGGAACACCGGAATATGAAGATAATACTGGACTGTATTTCATCAATGGAAATAATTTAAATGATGGTGTGATTGAAATAAAGGATCATACGAAAACAGTATCTAAAGAATCTTTTGAAAAAAATAAAAAGGATCTATGCTTAAGAACTATGTGTGTTTCAATTAATGGGACTATTGGTAATGTTGCCTTTTATAATAATGAACCAGTAATTTTAGGAAAAAGTGCATGTTATTTTAATATGATTGAGCCAACATCACTACTTTTCATGAAATTAGTTTTTAATAGTCCATACTTCTTCGACTATGCTGAAAAATCTGTAACTAGTACGACTATCAAAAATTTATCATTGGCATCAATGAATAAGTTTCCTATACCGTTACCTCCATTGAGTGAACAAGGGTTGATTGTAAAAAAAGTAGATCAACTTTTTTCTATGATTGATCAGCTTCAAGTTCTACAAAGTAAATTACAGAAAACCAAGCTTCATTTAGCAGATGCTTTGGTGGCGAATGCAGTTGAGAATGTCTAATGGGATCAATTAATACCAAGTATAGAAACAATTTACCTGTTTCTGATGCAACTGAGCGTTTGGTTAAATTTATTGAGTCCAAAGGCGGTAAAAATGTACATGATAGTCGTCATCAAAGACAAATTAGTAAAGATGGTTATGCTTTAGCAGGTGGATTAGTCTATGAATTCCCTCATAGAAAAGGATTAATGATCCAGTTAAATGCTGATCTTCCAAGCATTTATGTAAAAAGCATTTTATCAAATGGACAACATATTTTTGATGTGCTACCCGAAGCTAGAAAGTTTAATAAACCTGGTAAAGTTTATACTGAAAATAAGAAAGGGCATTCAACAAAAGGATATCATGCAGCATTGGACCATGAAGACTGGCTGGCTCCAAGTTCCAATAATCCTGTTGTTCTATTAAGTCTGATAGAAATTGATATTGCTAAAAAAGTAGTTGATCTGATAAGTGATTCTACATCAGCCAACTCGGAGATCTTGCCAACAAACATTAATAATGTCAAAACAATAATAGAACGTGGAATGTCTGTAGATAAATTAATTGAAGTATTAGATCGGCAAGAAGAAATAGGAAAAAAAGGAGAGGAGATTGCTTATCAATGGGAGTATGCACGAATTTTTGTTTTAGCAAACAATCCTAAACTTGTGACAAAAGCGATTACTCGTACTGCATTAGATAATGTATCTGCGGGCTATGATATGGAAAGTCACTATGAAGGTGAGTCACGATATATTGAAGTAAAGACTACGACCTCAAAAGCTAACTCTGACTTTTACTTTAGTTTAAATGAATATGAAGTATTAAAATCAAAAGGAAAAGAAGCTTATATTTATCGAGTAGTTCTTGATGAAAATGGTTCAGAACATGAAGTGATAGAAATTCATGATCCATTTGGGGAAAATCACCCTGAAGAGCTAAAAGCAGTAGCCTTTAAAGCAAAATTAAGCGATTTTAAGAAGTAATTATTCATGAACAATAAAGATATTATTCATAGCTTAGCTGGGGCAGTTGGAAATATTTATTCAAAGATTGATCCTCCAAAAGAATTAAGTAAGTTTTTAAAAACACATGGCTTGAGTAACTATGAAGCATTAGCATGCTTTAATAGCAATAAAGAATATATGCATCAAAAAACCGAAGATGCTTTAAATTGTTTAACTTCGTTAGAACTTAGACTATTTATCGAATATATTCTCCCAAGAATTGATTCTATAAAAAATAGACAAACAATGGGGCTTTATCTTGACCAATTCAAATCACCTTTAACTTCAGAAAATAGAACAAAAATAGCAGAAACTTTTGCTTTGTATGATTTTTTTGGAGAGAAAGATTTCATTTTATCTATTCAGAAATATTTTAATTTAGATGGTTATGATAATGATCTTGGCAAAAAGCTGGATTACTCAAGAGTAAAGGTATTAACAAATTCAACATCTGGAAATCAAAAATTCACCAATAGTGATGTTTTTAAATATATAGGAGCTTATGATTGCTCAACCACACATTTTCTTTGGTTTCTAGAATTTTTATTAGATCCTTCACATCGATCAGAACAAGCTAATAAAGAGTTAGTTAATAGACTTAATGAAATTATTGGAAATGACGGATATGAAATAGTTGTTGATCAAGATTCAAAAATTTTTAGAACGAAATATATAATTACTGAAAAGAAAAAAGAATCCATAAAAGTCCCGAAACAAATTATCTTTGCTTCGAAAAATGTGAAACCAGATTTTGGTATTACAGATGTTCTCGATGGTGATATTTCTTTAATTGCTGATGCAAATTCACTGAACTATGATGAAAAAATATATGATCATCTTACTTGGCAGCAGCTAGAAGACTGGTGGGAAGATAATAATTTAGAAATTAATAAAAGTTTAAAAAAACGATTAATTGATTCTCTAGATTCAGAAGCTGAAATTATGTTTTTCAAAGCATATTTTATAAACTTTGGATTCTTGGGTGACACACTTCCCGCATTATTACCACAAGTATATGTAGCATATGATCCAGTAAGTGCCAAAGATCTACCAAATGGGAAAACACGAATCCGACAACGTATCGACTTCTTAATGATTCTTCCAAATCTAAAGCGCGTCATTATTGAAATTGATGGAAAACACCATTACGCACGAGAAGATGGTAGAGCGGATACCAAACGCTATGCCGAAATGGTTAGAGTAGACCGTGAGCTGCGTTTAAGAGGGTATGAAGTTTATCGTTTTGGTGGTGCAGAGTTCTATAATGATCAAAATACACCCGAAGATAATGCGGTATCAGTTGTAAAAGATTTCTTTACAGCATTGTTTAAGCAACATGAAATTCTTTAATTTTTAAAACGCAAAAAATTCTAGTTATATCTATATGATTTTTAATTATTATTTTTACTACCTAGGCGCTGGTAGGCTAAATGCTTGCCAACGCTTGTAGGAAAATAATTATTTGATTATTCTAATTTTCATAGCGTTAGCAGTTGTACATGATTGTTTTCGTGGACCTGGTATATGTCGGTTGAACTCGCTTAGTTTCGGAGTGGGAGAAACAGTCTAATTTTTTAGACAAGTAAAATATACAAGTCAGAAATCCTTTTCAGATGCGTTTCTCTTGTACGCAGACGATACAAGAACCATCATCCCAGTTCGTCTTACGAACTGGGATGATTCATTCGATAAAGCTAATTATGAAATTTTGCCCAAATGGGTTTTATTTCATAATTAGCTTTATTTTTTGCCGATTTCATTTTTAGCTTTAATTTCTGCTGAAAATTTCAAAATTAACTTTTATGGACAACAAGGAAGATATGAACTTAAAGTATCATGTACTCAATTTAACATAATATACATTATACGAAATACTATTGTTAGAACCCATTTAAAGTGTCTATATTCTCACCAATAAAAATGTCTGGTTTATGATGGTTTTTATCACCATGGACTGGATATAAAATATAGATGCTGATCACTATGTCTGATAAAGAAATTCAACGTCTTGCAGTTCTGCAAGACGTTAGAGATCATCGTATTACCCAGGTCCGTGCTGCTGAAATCCTGAATCTTTCCACCCGTCAAATTACCCGGTTATTGCAGAAGCTCAATCAAGATGGTGTCTCAGGTATGGCACATGCCAGTCGTGGTCAACCGGGTCATCGTCGCCATGACGTCCTGTTAAAATCAGAATGTCTTTCCATTATTTCTGAACATTTACTTGGCTTTGGTCCTACATTGGCTCATGAGAAGCTCAGCAGCATGTTTGGCCTGCATATCCCGGTAGAAACGGTTCGTCGCTGGATGACTGCAAATGACCTCTGGATTCCTCGATCCAAGCGCCTGAAACGTCCATATCAGCCTCGATACAACCGTGATTGCTTCGGTGAACTGATCCAAATTGATGGCTCATATCATGACTGGTTTGAAGGTCGAGCGGCCAAATGCTGTTTGCTGGTTTATATCGATGACGCCACTGGAAAGCTGTTGCATCTGCGCTTTTGTGAGGCTGAAACGACCTTTGATTATATGCTTTCAACCCGAGCCTACATTGAGCAATACGGCAAGCCTTTAGCGTTTTATAGCGATAAACACTCGGTATTCCGAGTGAATCAGAAATCGAGCCAAGATAGCCAGATCACGCAATTTGGGCGGATTCTGAATGAGTTAAATATTGATATTATCTTCGCCAACTCACCCCAGGCCAAAGGCCGTGTGGAACGTGCCAACAGAACACTCCAGGATCGCCTGATCAAGGAAATGCGCCTAGAAGGTATCTGTTCAATTGCCGAGGCAAATGCCTGGCTGCCCTGCTTTATTGAGCATTTCAATCAGAAGTTCGCCAAATATGCGCGAAACTCAAAGAATTTACATCGACCATTAACCGAATCTGATCTTGAACTGGATGATATTTTTACCTGGCAGGAACCGCGTAAGGTCACCAAGAATCTGACCCTGACCTATGACAAATGTATTTATCTGCTTGAACCGATAGAGCTGAATCATAAGCTTGTTGGGCAATATATTTCATTTCTGGAGTACCCGGATGGGACTGTGGCCCTCATGCACGAGGGACGAAAGCTCAACTACAGCATTTTCAATAAATTAGCTGGGCTACAGCAGAATGAGATCGTTGAGAATAAACGGTTAGGTACAGTTCTGGCACATATTCAGCAACAGCATGAAGAGTTGGAAAAACAGAATAAACGTTCCCGTCTCAAGAAAAGTATGCCGAGTCGTAAAGCTCAGAAAGCTGTTATTGAACAAAGAAAGTTAAATCCTGTGCTTGACTCTTGTGGTTAAAAACAGGACATTTTAAATGGTTTATCGCATAGACATTTTAATTGGTGAATAACAACTATTAATATACTCATACAGGTCATTCACCATATACTTATAGCTGCTCAAGCAACTTAAACGTTAAAGCACTTCAAATTCAATCCGACGATTTCTCTTACGACCCTCAGCTGTTGCATTATCCGCTACAGGTTTACTTGAACCTGAACCTTCAGTACTCAGTAAATGCGCTGGAAGATTTTTTGCGATTAAATAAGCTTTTACTGCTTCTGCACGTTGCTGACTCAACATGAGATTTTTATTAGTATCGCCTGAACTATCCGTATGTCCAATAATCCGTATCTTTTTTCCGCTAACTTTATTTAAGGCACTGACCATTTCATCCAGTATCTGTATACCTGAAGTTGCTAATATTGCACTGCCAGATTCAAATTCAATAATCCGGTTCTTTAATGCAGCATCAATAATCTTCTGTTCTGCCTGATTGACTGAAAGCTGTGCATTTAAACGGTAATTTTCGGGTGTTAAACCCTTAAATCTTTCTGTAGTATCATGAATTTCATAAGAATTTGATACTTTACCCGTTAGCTGAATATCAGAACCTTTAATTGTTAACATTCCGTGTTTAACCTTTTTAAGGTCTTCATTAATCACATCAGTGACTATATTTGACCAACCCGTTGGTGCTACTACTTGACGAATCTGAATGCGATCTATCACATTTTCCTGACCATAAATTGAATACAATTTCGCCAAAATAGCTTGCTTACTACTGTTATTCGGTACATTACCTTCAGCAATTACAGGTTGTGCATGCACATTAAAACCAATTAAAAAACAGAATAAAATAATGATTTTATTTAACTTTAAGTATTTATTTTTTATTTTCATTTTATGCTTCTATAAATGTTTATTTAATTAATTTAATGCTTTGAGTCAGGCTTATCTGACTCTCAGTTAAAGACTATTCTAGTACCGCCAACCTTGAATTATTTTCTACACTAAAATTGGTTGTTTTTAATTCATATCAATTCACCCACGTGATCCATTTACAATATGATTGATGAGTATCATGGCGCTAAAGTTCCTGTGTTTGCAGCAGTCGTCTTAGTTATCTGAGCTGTTTTTCCTGACATCGTCGTATTCTGTGCTGCGACCACTCTTACTGCTTTATTCGAAACAACCTGATCCACCAACTGTAAATTGCTATAACTTGGATTACTTCCGATAGAACTTGCATTATTTCCACTCACCAAACGAAAATTGGTCTTCACAAATAGTTCAGGATTCTCTTTACTGCGCCAGACCATCTCAAAAATATTGCCTTTTTGTGTACGCTGAGCACTATCAATCAAACGATTGATTCCATATTCCCCAGGCTCATCAAAAATGGTATGGGTCTTCCCTTCCAAATCAATCACCGTGATCCGTGCGCCTGGAATTGCGCCGGAATTTGGCCAGATAAAATTCACCCATTGTTGAATTCCGTTTTCAAATAGCATTCTTTGTCCATCAATATCAATGGTATAAGCCAATAAATGAGCCTGTTCCAGTGGGTAAAACTGGAAATTAGATTGATTGGGTCTCACTGCCTGACGACTGGTATTATTTAACTCACCAGTTGCCATACCATTCACAGGCGCGACATAATTTTGAAAGTTTGCAACAAACACAGGATTTAGATTAAGCCCTAAATCTTGCCAGGTTTTCGAGCTTAAGCTATAGCCACGACGGATCACTAAGGGATCAAGATGCTCTTTGACAAAACGGGAAATACTGCCATTTTCACCAAAAATCTGATTAATTTCTTGAGAGGTTGCCTGTAAGCTACCTTGATTGCTAAACGGATATTTTTGCGATAAATTTGCATTAAATGGTTGATAGGCCTGTATTAGCCAGAGTTCGTTCATTTCAGCTTGTGCCGGGAGCATCAGACTTTCAAAGGAACGTGTGAGAGGAACACTAAACAACTTTTTAATCAGCTGTTGATCCAGCTCATGGGTTCCTACCGACATTTTCTCATCCACAAACTTTTGAGTGATATTAAAGATAGAATTCTGCTCATCAACGGTCTGCTTAAGGAGCATCATGCTCGCCGGACCAATATCTCCAGAACTTTTTAGATCATTAAAGCGACTCCGTATCTTGGCCAGAGATTGCATATACTCATCCAGCAGCGACCGGTTCTGCAAATCATCTCGTGTACGTACAATCTGGTAGAAGATCTGAAAGTCTTTGGCAATCATCCCCTGAGAGAAAGTCGATGCAGAATTCTGTGCCAACTTGCCATCATGACGTTGCAATATCTTGCGTTTAAACCAGGCAATAAAACCTTTTTGTGGAACCGCCAACTCAGCTTGTACCATTGGATTATCCCAGCTGGTTTCTTGCGCTATCCGTTGTATGACTTTACGAATCGGTGAGTTTTCTGGTTCGCCAAGAATATCTATCTGATATGTTTGCTGATTAAAGTCACCGGCCTTGGCATAATAAATGGCACCCAAGAATTTACGCCATTCGCTGATATATTCTTTTTTATACATTTCAGTCAGCTGGCGTCGAATTTGTTCAGGACTGCCACTAAAACTCAAATCATCAGACTGTGATGTATTAAGTACCCAATCTTTACTTTCAGTTGGGCTTTGCGCCGCGGTTTCTATGGCAGGTTGTACATATTCGTTCCAGGCTTGATAGCTATAAAAACCGGGTAAGGCATAACTTCCCAACATGGTTGTCTGAGCATTCTCCCCGACCATCTGTTTGATCGTTAATGCAGGAAAACGTACCAAAGCCCGCATTTTAATTTTGTTATATACACGATCTCGTGCAGACACTCCGGTCATCATCGCGGTTAAAACCTGGCGAGTCTGTTCAACCAGAACAGTATCGGAATCCAGCTGGGGAAATGAACTCGAATCTGTCAGTGTCATGGCATAGCTAAGTAACTGCTCGGCCTTTTGCAGCATTTCAGCACGTGGCAGCTGACCACGATGCTGATCCAGCCAAGTCCGCCAAAAACGTGTCAACTGATCGCTGAGATGACTGGAATCTATAGATTTACGGTTACTCAACATCAGATATGTTTTAAGTGCATTATAAGCATCTTGCGGATTTTGGTCAGATGGTTCTAATGCGAGTTGCTGAACTTGTGCAGTCGGATTAATTTGCACATGAATATGATTTTCTTTAAGAACTGCTGCATTGCTTTTTACCCGTTGTAGATATTCTGCAATATTTTGCTGGCTGGGCTGCAATACTAATTGCTCAATTCCTTTAAGATATTCAGCTTGCAGTTTCTCCCTGATCTGTTGTCCTTGATATAGACCAAAACTGTATTTTAATGGGCGCTTCTGATCAAATTGATCTAACTGTTGTAGATGAGCTTGCAAAATTAATAATGCATCGATTTGTGTGACCAGCTCCGTTCCTGACTGTTTCTGCATCTGTACGACCTTATTCAGGTCCGCCTGAACTTCTTCCATTAATTGCTGATTATTTCGATAAGACCACACCCACAGACTCAACACCATCGATACAGTAAGTAAAGCACCAGTAAAAGCCATAAAGCGTCGGCGTTTTCGTGCCGGATTAATATGCTGCTTCACCAGATTTTTATCTTTAAGAATCACTTCAGAAAATAAACCTTTCAGAAAATAACCATGATTCTGTGATACAGACTCTTTAGACAGGCCAAGATCATGATTATCGCTGCGGATCAGATGAAAGTCCTCAGCAATCTGTTCTGTCATTGGACTTTCAATGGAGCCTTCCTGTAAGGCGCTGGTAAAATAAAATCCACGAAAAACCGGTTTAAACTGATAAGGATTGTCTTGAAATAAAGTGGAAATAAAGGTTCTTAATACCGGTTTGAGACTCTTAAATTCCAGTGGAAAGGTCATTACACTGGGTGAAATATGCTGTGAATGCCGACGGGTTAAATGGGTCATACTTACATTTTTCAGACCCTCATATAAAATGCCATAATGCTTTTCAAATAGCTGAACAGCATTTGCACTCGAGTCTGGTTGATAAGCCAAAGTTGCGCCCCACACCTGATCCAATTCTTGTCCTTGATAACAATCAAAAAATTCCGTGAAGCCGGCAATCAGGTCCATCTTGGAAAATACCAAATAAACTGGCGCAAAAACTTCTAGACGTTCAGTCAGGTCTTGAATACGGGCACGCAGGTTCTTGGCCAGTTGTAGAGATTTCTCCGGACTTTGATTGACCAACTCAGCGATACTTACGATCACAATAAGACCATTTACGGGCGCTTTAGAACGATTTTTCTTGAGAATATTTAAAAAGCCTAACCATTCAGAATGGTCCTCCGGGTAGACTGAATAGCGTCCGGCTGTATCCAGGAAAATACCCTGAGTTGAAAAAAACCAGTCACAGTTTCGAGTTCCGCTAAGTCCGGCAGAGACCATTTTCTGATGAGTTTCTTCAAAAGGAAACCGCAAACCGGAATGATAAATCGCCGAGCTTTTCCCAGCCGCCGGGTTACCGATGACCATATACCAAGGAAGTTCATACAGTGCCGCGTGACCCTTACGATCGCCTAATTTTGACTTACGAATCAACTGAATAGATTGTTTGACTTGCTGACTGATCTGCTGAAGTTCTTCTTTATTATTGTATTTGCTTTCAGCTGCAAAACCTTGAGATAAGGCAGTCTCGATTTCTTCACCCTTTTTAGTATGCAGATAACACCGGATAAGTGTATAAATCCCCCAGCCTATTAATATGGCGACATAGACGGTCAGCAATATCCAGAAAATGCGATCAGAAACCGTATTTTTTATAGAAATAATGACCACTAAAAAGGATAAGGCCATCATTGTTTTAGGGTTGCTAATGTACTGCCAGACATACCCCAGGACTGTATAAAATAATGTATTCACTTTTATCTCTTTCTTCTTTAATTTTTATAAATAGTTAGGCTACTAATGAGATTTCATTCAGTTGATCACTTTCTTTATTTTTAAAACATAAATAGCTTGATTCTTGTTGTGTGCTATAGCTTATTGTAATGACATTGTCGTATAGATATGATGACATCATCGCTGCAAAAACTGCTGCCAATTGTTGGGTATGCCCCAAATAGCTTTGAGGATAAATGGTATGCTCCGGCTCAAAATCAATATTAGTAAATTTTTCTTGTATTATTTTCATTGTTTTAGACTGAGTGGCTTCATCTAAGAAAACTAAAAAAGGATGTGCCTGTTCCAGCTGATAGGACAGATCAACCTGATTCTGACCCAAGTACGCATATAGGTCAGTGACGTACTTGCTGAGAGTCAATATTCGTGAAGGCATCATCCCCTCAACCTCTAAGTCATGTGCGGATAAACACCAGCTGGCAGTATATTCTGCAGCAATATACTCTTCATTTTGCCAAAATTGCTGATCCAGACAATCCTGATCAATTTCAGAATCCGCCATAATGATCAAGCTGATCTCATGTGATTGACCTGAAATTTCCTGTAATAGCTCCAGCAAAGCTGAATAAGCATGATCAGCAGATAGGAGATAAAACTTGGTATGAATTTGGACAGGCAGCAATGCGTATTGTCGTTGAATTTGACTTATAAGCTGCTCTTGATAGAGATTACTCCACTCCCCAGTCATATGATCCGCCAATAAAATATGCAGATTCAACCTATTTAATCGGCTTACTGCTATTAGATTAGAGGCAATATTTCCTTCATCTTCACAGTAGTTCTCCTGTATCCATCCCGGATGCATTCGATATTCATAAGCCAGTTCGTGATCATAAAATAGTGCTGAACGTTTTAACTTTTCTGAAATTAAGCTCAGACTTTCTTCATGCTGTTCGAGTTGTTGTTGAATCAACTGTTGAATTCGTTGTTCCTGTAATGTTGGAAGCATTTCTTCGCTAGTCCCGTTTTCTTCAAGTAAGCGGTCCACAGAATGAATGCGATATGTCAATATAGGTAGACCAAAACGATTTAGCAGTTCTGAGTCCAGCTCAGGACTCTTGAACTGCTTCATGTGCTGCAAGATCTCTGCATTTTCGCCAAAACTGTGCCAAGCGGCAGCTGAAAAAATATTGAGCGTGTAATCCTCAATCGCTTGATCCAATTCTTCTTTATTTTCTAATTCTTGCTGTTGTGCTTGAAGAGATTTATGAGCCCTATCCTTTTGTTCTTGCTGTCTTTGTTTATAGGATTTTACAGCTTTATAAATAAAATAAGGTGTTAATAACAACAAGCAAATTAACAAAGGTAAAATGCCAAAATATAATAGGAAATCAATATTTGATGGATCGTATTGAGTATCTCGCCAGTAATAAATGACAAGAACATTGTTTAAAACGGATAAAACTATAAAAGTCTGAATAATACGCTTAATCATGACATTTTTCCTATCAGGCTATAGCAGGTTTCCGCATTGTGGATTGCCGGATTCAGCATTAATAAAGCTCCTCTGGCTAGCCCCATCGAATGTACTTCTCCAAGTTGGGCTGGGCATAATTCATCTTTGTCTAGAATCAACCGAAGATCCACTAACATGGTCGGGCTACACCAGGTTTGAAGTAACTGTTTCAATTTGGCGCTATGTATTCCTTCAGATAAAAAATTTATATAGTCTTCACGTTTTAATGGACCAATGACGATTTCAATTTTTTCATCAATTTGCTGAATGGTCTCTCCACAGAAGCTGTTGATTCCCAGTAAAACTGGTTGCAAAGCTCCCAAACCGCTTTTTTGCTGATCATCCAGTTGGAAGCTTTCCGGAATAAACTCATTAATCTTAAATTGATATTTAAAAATACAAGACAATATGCTGCTTAACGCATAATGGGTATTATTTTGCCCCTGCATCAAGCCTGAAAACTCAGCAAAATAGTCATCTATAGGTTGCTGTTCATGTTGTTGACCGCTATAGCCACTCAAAGCATGAAGCATGTTTAGATAATGATTTTCATGCTCAATTTCATAACGCAGTGGTAAATGATAATTCAGACAGGCATCGACATATTGTGCAGACAATTTATGATTAAACAGTCCGAGAAAGTGTAAGCTTTCTTCTCGGTGTGCCCCGGTACTCTGTTTAATTTTATGTGTATAGATATAAGGCAATACGCCCTGTACGCCAGTCAACCCCACGATTAAATTGGTCATCTGAACTTTATGATCTTGACATTGCAATGATTCAATTTCAGAAGTTGGAAAATTAAGATTGAGTGAACTAATAAATTCAAATGATTTACTCCATCCTTGATGTCTGTTCCGTGCAGGTGCATGTCTTAATAATCGCGTGGCTTGAATAAATTCAAAGCTGGTCGGCTGCTGAAAGAGCCGACCAACTACAGAAGCCTTTTGCCACCAACATTCTGTATGCATTGGTATAACTCCTGTTTTGACTTTGAATCTATGACGTGCATATCCACATAACTATTCATTTGAACTTTCAAATTAAAAATATGATTTAAAAGTTGCACAAAGATATACAGACTGGCTCCTCTAAAGACTTCTGGATCGATCTGGATTTCAACTTTGACACCCCGTACAAAAAGTGGAAATGGTTTATGCTCACGCAACTTCTGGCTCAGAGAAAACTGGATCGATTGAATTGAATTAATAATTAGCCGGTTGTCTTTGGATTGCGGCAAGTTATACAGTTCAAGTAATTCCTTAATGTGACTGACTGCATTTGCTTTCATTAAAGAAAGATTATTCAATGATAAATGCGAGATAATTCGCCACTGTTCTTGCTGCTTTTGATCAAAACAATAAGGTAAATTGGGTCTTTTTAATAATATGGCTTTACGTGCCAAACTATTGTCATTGAGAGATAAGTTATTCTGATCTTTGTTATAACTTTCATAAGGTAAATCCCGATTGCTGCATAACAACTGCATACTGATAAAGTCTGATGAAATTTTTTGTGGTTCTAAAGATTTGGAAATAATCGAATATTTCAGTTCTGTATGCTTGGTATTACTTTGCTCGGGCAACAGGTGATAATAAAATTGAGCATCAGCCTGATGATAATGACTCATGGCAAAAAAAGGTAATACGGGATAAGTTTTTTGACTGTTCTCGCGTTTCTCTCTCAATAACTTCATTTCGGTGATCGCATATACCTGAAAATATTCAGGATGATGTACATCACTTATTAATGAATATTCCAGGCGCAGATGATCAATTTTTTGTGGCTCAGCCTGTTTAGGGAATAAATTTATAACTGGTGTCGCAAATAATTTGAAATTAGCGCTATTTAATTCTGAATAATTTCTGATCATAGCTTGATCATTCAGATTTATTTTAAAATGAATGTGTAGCTCAAATTCTGCGGTTTCTATATTTAATTCTCTTAAAAAACTCAGATTGAGGTTAAGAAAATTAAATTTTTCTGGAAAGCAAAAATACTCGATTAATAAACGATAGGCATGATGAGTATGTTGATCAACTGGGAGCGCACTTTCCGCTTCAGTAAATCCCATTAGTTCAAATGGATTTTGAATATCAATCTCTTGATTCTGTACTATTACAGAAAAACCAGTCTCTGGCTTAAAAATACAATCTAGTACTTGCAATGGAAAGCTGGTAATTGCATCCAGATAAATAGGTAATTTTTGTTGTTCCAACAGTCGCTGCTGCTGGTTAAAAATTTCAAAACCAAAGCTCAAGGTTGCATTTCGATTTAAATGAACATGAGTCGAAGCATGCGTTTTAAAATTAACAGATTTTAAGGCGATTGGTAATAAATTAACCTGGTTTGTCGTACGATACTCACACTGTACCCCACGGATACTTTTTGATTTTAATACAGTTTGCTTGGGAATCTGCTGGCTACTTTTAAGCTGTCGGATTTTAATGGCATCGTCAAAACTGACCACTGAACATGCTGGAAAAGGTTTAAGGTACTGTGGAAACATCACCTCAAAAATAGCACGTGTAAATACTTCATAACTATCGTGCAGTTTCTTATCGATCCGGGCAGAAATCAGGGAAAATGCCTGAATCAGTCTTTCGATATGCGGATCATCAATCTGCTCTTGATTCAACGAAAGGCGTTGGGCAATTTTTGGGTATTTATTGGCAAACTCTCGTGATTGTTGCCCAAATTCCTGTAATTGCTTTTCGTAATAAGGTAATAATTCTTCGATCACAGCACACCTGCTGATGTTTTAGACAAAATTACGTATTGTTGCGTAGTAGGCTTGAGGAATGCGTCAAAAATTACCGGTTCATATAGGGGATAAATATTTAAGAATGCCTGAATACTTAGACACAGACTTCCCCTATTATGCTCATCCATCAGCATCTCGACTTTTACCTGTGTTAAGCGTGGTTCATGCGCGTGAATAGAATGTTCAATCGAGCGGCAGATTTTATCCCGGTCCATTGGATTTGCCGTTGAAAGACCTACAAAATCAATGATGCCAAATTGAAGAATTGAACGTTTGACCTGGTCATAACTGTCATCTACATCCAAGTTAACTAAACGAGTATTCAACAGATCTTCCAGATCATCTGCTACAGACTCTCTTAAAGCCTGCAATGAAAGCCCTTGAGAACATTGAATGTCCTGAGGTAATAGACGGTCAAATAATGTTGTTCTAAATCCGTAAGGGTAAAGCTGATCCAAATTCATATTGTTATAGTCTAATTTTATTTATTTTTATAAATATCAGAGAGGCTGATCAAGACCAGCCTCTAAAAAAGGTCAAATTACGCTGCATAAGAAGCAGTATTATTTGATAATGACCATTTCTTGGTCACGGCACCCTTTTGTGTACCATTAATATCTTGCTGATTATACGTCCACTCAACTGCTGCATATTTCAAACCAAAAGCTTCTGTTGGAACGCCTTCTTGATTTACTGTCGGAGTGACCTGAGAAACCAGCACATGTTTTAATTTAATTTGCAGGTATTTAACGCGTTTATCACCATTAGCACGATAAAAATCGATTTGTACCTCATCGAAGGTATAACCTGCCGAACAAGCTTCCCAAAGTTTTGGGCTGGTTGCATCCAGATCTTTCATAAAAATCATGTCGGAATGTTCAACTCGTTCTGCGGTATGACCGCCTACACTGGAAGATGTGGCAGATTTTGGCTGACGAATGTTGTGCGACCAGGAATTTGCTTCTAGCCAGCTTTTATGTTCTGAATCACGAGATTCACCATCAACTTTATATTTGCCACGAAACTGGATGTAAATGTCTTTCATTTTAATAATTGGTGGTGTATCAAAAAGTATGCTAAAAAAAAGCAGGTTGAATTTTGATAAAATAGAGAAATGCAAATAACTCTAGAAATCAAATGTCCAACCTGCCTCAGTGACAGTATAAAGAAAAATGGCATCAAAGTAGATGGGAAACAAAACTACCAATGCAAAGACTGCAAACGTCAGTTTATTGGTGACCATGCTCTGAGCTATCTAGGATGTAATTCTGGCATTACTCGTAAAATATTACAGTTAATGGTCAGAGGCAGCGGTATACGAGATATCGCTGAAGTTGAGCGCATTAGTATCGGTAAAGTCTTACGGACTTTAACTGAATCGGCCTATCAAATTCAGCCTAAACAAAGTCATTATGAATCT
>NZ_JBLVOM010000021.1:0-21017 GCF_053543775.1 Acinetobacter endophylla
TCAAAACTTCTTATCAGCGATCTACTTAGCATCAACAATCATCTCCATTAATTGATGACACGCCCTAAATTGATGAATACGCCTTTTTCCCGATTTTCAGAATATTTTATCGCGGTGGCGAAAACGGGAAGTTTACGCAAGGCCGCAGATCAATTATTCATTTCCGTGTCTGCAGTACATCGGCAAATTGCTCTGGCTGAAGAAGAACTGGGAATTATGTTATTTGAGCGCTTGCCCAATGGTTTAAAACTGACACTGGCGGGCGAATTACTCTATGCCGATGTTATGAAATGGCAAAAAGAATTCCAGCAAACCCGGATTCGCTTTGATGAAATTCAGGGGCTTACGCGTGGGACCATCGAATTTGGTTTAATTTCTGCCTTGAATGATGGTTTTGTCATGCAGTCCGTGCAATATATGTATGAACATTATCCCTGGATTAATTTTAATATCCGGGTCGCAGACAGTGAAATTGTAGCCAAAAAAGTGATTGAGGCAGATCTGGATTTTGGCCTGATCCTGAATCCAAAATCCCATCAACATATTGAAGTCCTCCATTTTCTGGAACTGCCTTTAGGTTTTGTGATGGGTAAGTCTCATCCTCTTGTTCAAGCAGAAAAGATTTATTTTTCCGATACCTTGAATGACAACCATTTTATTCCGGCCGACCCCCTGATTATTCATGATTATGTACAGGCACTGTATAAACATCATCAATTTATACCCGCACGTAAAACGGAATCGAATGATATCCGCCTGATGAATACTCTCATTAAGGCGAATACCGGGATTGGAATTTTTAGTTATCTCGATGTTTTACCCTATGTCGAGCGAGATGAAGTGGTCTTTAAACCTATCTCTGAAAAAGGGCTGCATCCGCTAACCCTTGCTCTCTGTGTGGCGCCTAAACGCCAGATTTCACGCGTTTCCCAGTTGATGATCAAACATATTATTGAACAAATGGAGGCCTTAAAAAGCAAGGTGCAGCAACTGTAGTATTTTCATACTTAAATAACAAAAACCGCGATGGCTAAAATCGTGGTTTCTCGATATGTGATGCTATTAATGAAACTTAATCCAATGGATTACCCACAATATTGCTAATAATGCCTTTCATAATATGTGGGCCTTGCTCTTTCCGCAGGTCTGCATACCAGTCTTTGGTAATTTGCTCATCTTTCATATGCGTGACATCACAACGCTTACGTGCACGTAGCAGCAATTCATTGGCGCGTTCATTGCGTTTATTCTGATAACGTTTCAGGGCATCTTCCAGACCTAGCGTATTAATTTGTAAGGCACGTGCCAGATAGACCGCATCTTCCATTGCCTGGCAACCTCCCTGCCCGATATCCGGTGTGGTGCTATGTGCCGCATCCCCTAAAATTACCACACGGCCCTTATAAAACTGGTTAAAAGGCTCAATATCATGGATTTCGACACGATTGGTTTTCTGCTCATCAATACTGTCAATCAGGCATTGAACCTGGGAGCACCAGCCAGAGAAATATTGCTTTAATAAGATCTTATATTCCGAATGTTGATTCTCCAGACCTGCGGGCAATGGCACATCAAAGAAGAAATAAAAGCGATGCTCTGCCACAGGCATCAGTGAAGCGCGTTTGCCTTCACCGACAAAAGTGGTCCACTGCTGTGCGGGCGCTAAATCTTCAGAGATCTCAACCAGTCCGTTCCAGTTCACATAGCCAGCATAACGGCGTTCAACCTGTTTGCCCAATACATACTGACGCGTCATGGAATGGGTACCATCTGCGCCAATCAATAATGCTGCAGAAACAGTGCTGCCATCCTGAAAACCGATTTCAACGTGTTGCCCCTTATCCTCAATAGACATCATTTTTTTACCGAGCTGAATATCCTGCCGGCCAAACGCATCCATTAACATATTTTGTAATTCAGCACGCGATACCGGATATGGACGTTGACCGACTTCTTCAATTAACGGCGCCAAACTAAACTGCGTCATGACCTCGCCATTCAAACCATCGATATAGGCTAAGTCATTCATCTGGCCACCTAACTTTGCTACCTGTTCAGTTAAGCCCAGATAGTTCAAACACTTCACCCCGTTTGACCACAAGGAAATTGCAGCACCGACAGGTAAAATCTGTTCTGCCTGCTCATAGATGGTGACCCGATGTCCGAACTTTTTTAGTGCAATTCCTGTGGTTAATCCGCCCATGCCTGCCCCAATAATTGCAATCTCCATCTATTCCTCCTGGCTATTTCATCTTCATTGCCAGCTAAAATGCTAAAAACGTGCCATCCTGAAAAAAATGCACTAAATAAATAGCAAGAGTTGGCACACGCTGTGCTTTTAAATTCCTTCAATGTCCTGTTTTTATAAAGGCAGAAGACCTAAATTTGTATTTATAAAAGTGCATATTCATGTGACGTATACCAATGATGGAAATTTAAGATGGCGACCTTATTAGCTCCAATTTTTGATCTGCCTGCTCCAGTACAGCAGTTAACTAACCTTGCAGATGCCCGAATTGGCGCAGAAATTCTTGAATGTTCAGATGAGTTTTTTGCTGAAGCAAAACGCATGTTGCAATTTGAGGCACCGGTCTTTATCGAAGACAAGTTTGATGAGCATGGCAAATGGATGGATGGCTGGGAAACCCGTCGCAAGCGCCACACGGGCTATGATTGGGCCATCATTAAACTTGCTGTTGCAGGTCAAATACAGGCACTGGATATTGATACGACTTTTTTTAGCGGTAATTATCCGGCCTCTGCTGCTGTGCAAGCATGTTATGCGCCAGATGGAAATCTTGATCAGGCAGAATGGATCAGCATTATAGAAAATAATGTCTTGGGCCCCAGCCAGCATCATATTGTTCAGATTTCAGCAAAGCAGATATTTACCCATGTCCGTTTGAATATTTATCCTGACGGTGGGATTGCACGTTTTAAGGTCTATGGTCAGGTAAAAATCAATCTGCAAGATAGTGATCAAATGCTAGATGTTTTGGCACTAGAACATGGTGGCCGTGTCGTTGCCTATAGCGATGCGCATTTTGGACATCCACGCAATCTGATTAATCCGGGACGTGGCATTAACATGGGCGATGGCTGGGAAACCAAACGGCGTCGTGCTCCAGGATTTGACTGGTGCATTTTGGCTTTAGGCGCCAGTGCCCGAATCGAGAAAATTGAAATTGATACCGCCCATTTTAAAGGTAACTTCCCTGCCGAGGTTTCTATTCAAGCCATCTATGTTAAGGATGCAACCGATGAGCAACTTATTCCACAAAGTATGTTCTGGCCTTTTTTGTTAGAAGCTCAGCCTATGCAAATGGATCATATTCATCATTACATCAATGAGATTTTACAACACGAAAAAATTTCCCACATCCGCGTCAATATGATTCCCGATGGCGGTATTAGCCGGATTCGGCTCTGGGGAAAAGTGGCCTAAATGATGAATAGCATGCATATGCAAAGTATAAAAATACAGCCTTTAAGCACTGAAAGTTTTCTGCCTTTTGGAGAAGTCATTGCCTGTCAGGGTAATCATTATTTTCATATCAATGAGCAGCAGACTGAGCGTTATCATGCCCTGGCTGAAGTAGAAAGTGACACCAAGGTCGGACTGAGTATTTTTAGAAATATGCAAGCTACGGCAATTCCTTTTCAAATCTCAATGCTGGAAAGGCATCCTCTAGGATCACAGGCTTTTATTCCGATGCACGGCCAGCAATTTTTAATCGTTGTAGCGCCTGAACTTGATTATACACAGCCCGATATTAGTCAGATTCAGGTATTTATCAGTGATGGTTCTCAAGGGATAAATTATCGTGCCGGAACCTGGCATCATCCATTATTGACCCTTGAAGCACCCAGCGAGTTTGTCGTAGTGGATCGTATAGGTAGCGGATCAAATTGTGATGTTCATCCTTTTCCTGAAAACATCCAGATCGTATTTTAAACGCATTAAAAAAAGCCCTTTTATCAGGGCTTTTAACTTATTTCTTCATCACTTTGCCTAGAAGTGATATTTCACTAAAGCACTGACATTATTTTCATCGGCATTTGGGATACCGAATTTGTTGTTCCAGATAGAATGTTCAATCCCCAGATATA
This sequence comes from Acinetobacter endophylla, assembly GCF_053543775.1. Classification (NCBI taxonomy): domain Bacteria; kingdom Pseudomonadati; phylum Pseudomonadota; class Gammaproteobacteria; order Moraxellales; family Moraxellaceae; genus Acinetobacter; species Acinetobacter endophylla. Next base: position 4,111 of record NZ_JBLVOM010000021.1, read on the forward strand.
AATTGGTGTCTGGAGAAATGTGTTTACCGACATTCCATTTCCATTGGGTGGTCCAGTTCATCTCGCTGTCATGAGTATCTTCTTCTGTAGACCAGTCCAAGAAGCCATCCACCAGAAATTCTTCAGTTCCCAGTTTAATTGGCACGCCGTAGGTCAGTGTCAACTGGTAATCATCATCAATATTCTCATTATTCACGCGATAAAGATTAATGCTAGCATAGCGGAAATAGGGAATTTCCAGATCGAAACCTACGCCGTAGAGGAAGTTATCAAAACCTTCTCCACCTTCCCAGGTCGTTGAGACCAGTACATCTTTAACCGGGCCAAAGGCAAGTTTCTGGCCTGACACTTCACCCAAGCTCAAACGTGGTGAAAATTCAAAATAACTTGATTTAAAGTCATCTGCACCGCGCATACGGTCAATGAAGAAGAAGACATCTGCATATTTTACTTTTGCCGTATATTCAAAGGTCGCAGTCGCCTGTTTCTCATCGACCACCTCATAGTTTTCTCCATAAAGTCCGGTGACACTGAAGTCTTGCCAGATCGGTTTTGCCTGTGCGGATGCCGCACCCAATACAAGTAATGTTGCAGCAGTAAGTTGAGTGAATTTCATAAATAAGGGTCCCCAATGGAATGAAAGAATCACATTCTGAATTAAGCAAAAACAAAGCCAACATTTTTAATTTTTGATAAAAAAACAGCCCATTTTCTGGACTGTTTTCATCCTGGTTTAAATTTTCTAATGTGGAATCTTTGCCACAATTTCTGTAGTCGCTGTGCTTTTATTTTTAAATAGGTTCAGATGATTGAACAACAGGTTGAGTAAAATGGCCATTAAGCAGGTTGAGCTAATCCCCGAATGAAACAAGGTTTGCACCCATTTTGGAAAGTTGGCATAAAAGGAATGATCAATAATGGGAATCATGCCGGCTGCAATAGCCGTCGCAACAATGATAAGATTTTTTTGCTCGTTATAATCAATTTTAGCCAAGGTACGAATCCCGCTTGCAGCGACTGTTCCAAAAAGTACCAGACCTGCACCACCTAATACCGGTACAGGAATGGCAGCAATCAAACGTCCCATAATGGGCAGTAAACCCAGCACGACTAAAATCATGCCACCCGCAGCGACCACAAAGCGGCTTTTAATTCCGGTAATCGCCACCAAACCGACATTTTGCGCAAAAGCACTTTGCATGAATGACCCAAAAACAGGCGCCATCGCACTCGATAACATATCGGCACGCAAGCCATTCGAGATACGATCCGCATCCACTTTGGTACCTACAATCTCACCCACTGCAATGATATCTGCTGTGGTTTCGGTCATAATCACGAGAGTAACAATGAGCATGGAAATAATGGCGGTTAACTCAAAAGTCGGTAGTCCAAAGGCGAAGAAGCTAGGTACCTGGATCCAGCTACCAGTCGCAACTTTAGAGAAATCACCAAAACCGAATAAATAAGCCAGTACTGAACCTAAAACAATTGCCAGTAAAATAGACAAGCGACGAATAGCAGCATGTTGGCTCAAATTCAGGCAGACGACTAAAGCCAAGGTCATCAGTGCCAGACCAATATTTTCGACACTTCCCCATTCTGGTGCCTTGGGATTGCCGCCCATCATCCAGCGGACTGCCACCGGTAATAAGGACAAACCAATGATAGTAATGACGCAACCGGTTACCACAGGTGGAAAGAAACGGATAATTTTGGAAAAATAAGGCGCGAGGAAAAAACCGATCAATGAGGCGACAATGACTGCACCGTAGACTGCTTGCAAACCACCGCCTGTAGTCACAATCGCCACCATCGTCGCAACGCCAGCGAAAGAAACCCCTTGTACCAAAGGTAATTTCGCGCCAATATATTTCACCCCAACGGTTTGCAAAATTGTGGCTAAACCACCCACAAATAGGGCCGCTGCAATCAATAATCCAATTTGATAAGCTTTCAGACCGGCTGCTGTTCCCACGATTAAAGGCGGTGCGATAATTCCGCCATACATGGTCAGTACGTGTTGTAAACCATAAGCTGCACTTTTTCCCGCACCTAAATATTCATGTTCAGGTGATATTGTTTTACTTTGCTCTGTCATTTTTCTCACCCTCAAAGTCTAAATATAAAATCAGCTTCCGCGATATGTGGAGTACGCGAATGGGCTGATCAGTAAAGGAATATGAAAATGCTGGGATGCATCTTTTATATAGAAGTGAATGACTGCTTTAGGAAAAAAAGTTTCTAAACCCAAATTTTCAAAATAGGCAGATGTAAAGAACTCAAGACTATAGGCACCCGCTTTAAACTCGGTCATGCTGAAATCACTAACGCGGCCGTCTGCATTGGTTTTTGCTTCAGCAAGCAAGCGACCGTCTTCAGCAAAAAGTCGAACTAATACGTCTGTCGCAGGTTTTCCCAGATGTGTATCTAAAATATGCGTGCTAATCATGCATGAAGCTCCTGAGCCAGTCGTGACAAGGCAATTTCTGCCAGTTGATGATGGACAATACGTTTCTCAATCTCTGGGTCATTTAGCAAACGATAGTTCAGGGCTTGAAGGACGTCTTCACTGCTCAATCCAGCGGCTTTGATCAGAAAGATAAACCCATATTTTTTCTCATAGGCAAGATTGCCTTTAAGTAGAGCGAGCTGGGTATCTTTATCTGCTGTAATACCGGATTGTTCACGATGGGAAAAGTCTTTTTCTATTTCACTTAATTCAGCCTGTGCCTGTTTTTCACCTATACGGGGATGATTATCCAGTGCAGTTTTAATCTCATCCCAACTCCAGGTCGCCGCTTGTTGTTGCGCTGCATTCAAAATATCCTCAAGCGATGCATAAGGACGTTTTGCGGCAAGCTCGGTCGACCAGCTGGGTATTTGCACACAGTGCTTTAAAAAGATCATCGCATCTTCTGTTGATGCTTGATTAAATTCAACAAGTTGCACTCTTCAATCGCCTGATTATATTGCTTGGTTATTTAAAACTGGTTTTGCAATAACAGTGCCAAAGCTGAATTTTTATGATTTTCATAAACTACATGACTCAAAAAAGAGCATTAAACTGATCTTTTCCAATATATTTTATGATTATGGCGCATGATGTTGATACCAGTGCTCGGCAATATCCCCACGGCGGCAAATCCACACTTTGTCATGATTTTGAATGTAGTCCAGAAACTTTTGCAGGGCTTTAAAACGTCCCGGCCGTCCTAAAATACGGCAGTGCATGCCAATCGACAGCATTTTTGGCGCAGTTTCACCTTCGGCATAGAGCACATCAAAAGCATCTTTGAGATATTGATAAAACTGTTCCCCACTATTAAAACCGCCAGGTGAACTGAATTTCATGTCATTGCTATCCAGGCTATAAGGAATAATCAAATGTGGACGTGTTTCCCCCACCTGATTGGTCAAGGTGCTCCAAAATGGCAAGTCATCCCCATAGTAATCAGCGTCATATTTGATTTGAGGAAATTCAGCCAGAAGTTGACGGGTATTCGGACTGTCCCGACCGGTATACCAGCCGATCGGTGCCTCATCAAACAGGCTTTCCAGAACACTGATCGCCTGATCCATATATTGGCGTTCGAGTTCAAGCGGCATGTCCTGATAATGTAGCCAGCGCTGTCCGTGTGAAACCACATCATAATGAGCTGCTTTAATTGCCTCGACCACATAAGGATTACGTATTAAGGCCATGCCGACTCCAAAGATGGTCATTGGCAAACCACGTTTCTGGAACTCCTGATGAATGCGCCAGAAGCCTGCACGTGAACCATATTCGTACATCGAATCCATCGACATATGTTTATCTGGAAAGCTGGCAGCACCAATGATTTCAGATAAAAACTGTTCTGATCCTGTATCACCATGTTCAATGTGGTTTTCCCCACCTTCTTCATAATTCAGTACAAACTGTACCGCGACACGCGCGCCGTTTGGCCATTGCACTTTTGGTGGTTCGCCATGATAACCAATCAGGTCACGCGAATAAGGTGCACTGCGAATGCTGTCAATAAGTTCTTGTCCGCGTAAATAGCTAGTCGTCACATCAATTCCTTGTCGATTCTGAGTAAATGATCAATGGTCTATACGCGTGATAAGCAATTTGTGCGCCAAAGTAGAGCATCGACAGCGCGAACATAGGCTTAAAAAGATTATTTTTAGGGAGATTTAAGCTTAGAAATATCCCATCTCAATATTTGCGTGGTTGAATATAAAAAACCTAGAAAGATGCTTATTTGTTTTCAATCGCCGGTCAGTGTTCTGATTTACGCAATCCTATGTCCTATTAATTGAAATTTCATAGAACACCTTGCTGTTTTATAGTCCAGCTAAAGGTCACGACACAGAACCCATTATGAATACAAATATCGCCACGTTTAGTCCCGACTTACCCGTCCATATGACATTCGAGGAACATGACTGGCATCTTTTGGCTCAGTACTGGTATCCGATTGCACTTGCGCGTGATATTACAGATCAGCCAACAAGTAGCATGCTGCTTGATATGCCTCTGGTGATTTATAAAATGAACGATGAACTGGTGGTGGCGAAAGATGCATGTCCGCATCGCGGTGTACCTTTAAGCTTGGGAAAAAATGACGGCCAAGGCGTGGTGTGTCGTTATCACGGTTTACGCTTTGGCAATGAAGGTAAATGCAACCGTATTCCTGCACATCCTCAGCATAAAATATCGGAACGTTTCCATTTGAAAACTTATGCTGCGGTAGAAAAGTATGGTCTGATCTGGTGTTCATTAAGCGCTACAAAAGATGCAGAACCTCATATTCCTAACATGCCTTTTTGGGATGATGCTGAGTATCAGCAACTGGTCTGCCCTCAGATAGACATTCAATGTTTTGCAGGAAGACAGCTCGAAGGTTTTATTGATGTGGCTCATTTTGCCTGGGTGCATCCAGACACTTTTGGCGATCCGGAGGATGTAAAAGTTCCTGATTACAGTACGACAGAAACGGAGGTCGGTTTTAATGCAGATTATATCAGCAGTGTGGGACGTTATCCGATCGGAATCGAGCAGCGTGGCCAGGAAGATTTTAAATGGTTACGTCATTTTGAAGTGAGCCTACCCTTTACTGCAACACTTACGATTCATTTTCCAAATCATGCCAAGCAGGTCATCATGAATGCGGCTTCACCCATGACTGCGCGTTCAACACGACTTTTTGCACCTATTTGCCGCAATTATGATAAAGATTTACCGGTTGAAGATGCCTATGCCTTTAATATGAAAATTTTCGAGGAAGATCGTGTGATTGTAGAAAATCAGAAACCTGAATATTTACCTCTGGACTTATCTTTAGAAGCGCATTTTCCGGCAGATCGAAGCTCGAGTATGTACCGAAAATTACTACGTAAACGGGGATTTAGTCCTTTATTTGCTGCTTAAAAGTTCATTCAAGTGAAAAAGCGATTATAGGTAGTAAGGGTTAGAGATGCTCTGATATTTAAAAATCAATTGGATTATATCGTGATTTCTATGAGGATACATCTTGTTATATAGCCTCATAAGCCTTGTATTCTGGTGAAGATAAGGCCTTTTAGAACGATAAAGAACTTTAAGAAGATAAAATTAGTTTTTTATTAGAATAGGTATATAATAAATAAAATCACTTTACTTTACTATTTTAATAAAATTATGGATCAATATTGCACACTGCAGATTTATCAGGAAGATGAATGGCTGGATTGCGCTATTGTTGAGATTGTCGGTCAACAACAAACTGGATGGCAAGCAGCCACGCGCACATCATATCTATTTGAATATGCTATTTCTTATATGGACCTAAGCGATGGGCATGCGCTAGCCTATCATTTACCGGTAAATGTGCAAAATACATTGCAATCTACCTGGCCGGCCTTCCTGATGGATTTGTTACCTCAAGGTTATGGTCGTAAAGAATTACTCCGTCAGCTTAATTTTTCTGAAAATACTCAGGAACAAGCAGACTGGGCGCTTTTAAAAGCAGGTGCAGGCAATCCGATAGGTAACTTACGGGTGAAAGAGGCTTATGAATGGCTACAGGGGCAATTCCCTGTTCAGCAGAATCATGGCTTTAGTCTGGACCAAGTCGTAGAACGTCAAGAAAAATTTATTGAATCCTTAGCCTCTTATGGACTTTTTATTGCCGGTTCTTCTGGTATTCAGGGCGAGTGGCCAAAATTACTGTTAACTCAAGGTCACGATGACCTGTTCTATCTGGATCACACGCTGACAGATCATCAGGTCAAGCAGCATTGGCTGGTGAAATTCAGCCGTGGCAGTGATCAGAATTTAGATAAAATTTTGATGCACGAAGCCTTATATATGAAAATTGCCCAGTATCTGGGACTTCGTGTTCATCAGGAACTGGAACTGCATGGCAAGACTTTATTCATTCCCCGATTCGACCGTAAGATCATCGATGGGAAGGTTGAAAGAATTGCCCAGGAAAGTATTGCTTCTCTGGGGGGGAAAGCCGGTTTTGGGGTAAGAATGATCCATAACCAGATCTGTAGCCTGTTGATGCAATGCTGTACTGAACCAAAACAGGAAATCTTTGAATATTTGAAGCGTGATCTTGCCAATGTCGCTTTAGGCAATAAAGACAATCATACCCGTAATACAGCGATTCAACGTTTCAATAATGGAATCATTCAACTAACCCCATTATTTGATTTTGCGCCGATGTGGCTCCATCCAGATGGTATTGCCCGAACTACACGTTGGGAGCGAGATGATCATGGTGGCATGCCAATTTGGCATTCAGTCATTGAACAGATCGCCGAAAGCACGATGATTGATCCACAAGAAATCAAAGCGGTATTAATCGAACAATTACCACTTTATCAGGGGTTACTCGAGCACATGCAACATCTGCAATTGGCACCTGAAATTCTGGAAAATAGCCAGTATCGAATTGATAATATTTGCCAACAATTGGAGGAGCTGAATTATGGATAAACGCTTCAAGCCACTGACTCCGATTCAACAGATGCAAAAGAGATTGTCTGTACTTGAAACCGTCAGTAACAATCCTGACTGGCCTTTTCATCAGGTTGCTCGCTTCATTCGTACCGAGTTGCACCTCACACTCAACGATATGGCTAAAATTACCAAGATTGCTCCCCAGACTCTACAGAAAATGGAACAACCTGAAGGCAATCCAACACTCAAGTCTATGCAGAAATTACTGGATGCTTTTGGTTTAAAGTTAGAAATCAGGGTTAAATCCTGATGATAATCTGATGCTTTAATTGATATTTAGGGGAATTTTAGAGAAGAAGAATGACTTAACAACTGAAAATATGCCCTCCTCCAATCTGTTTATTGAGTCCTTGCTCCATCGCAGGAATCCCGGTTTAAATTAAACACGGGATTCACTGGAGGCTGATATTTTCTCATCAGTTTTTTAATGAATAAGTTTACTTTTTAAACATCATTATGAAGAAATATCAACACAGAGATATTTCATTTCAAGGTATTCATCCATACCGAATTTAGACCCTTCACGGCCTAACCCTGATTGCTTGACTCCACCAAATGGCGCAACTTCATTAGAGATGGCTCCGGTATTAATTCCCACCATGCCGTATTCTAAGGCTTCGCCTACACGCCACTGACGTGCTGTACTTTGGGTAAATACATACGTGGCCAGACCGAATTCTGTATCGTTCGCCATCTGAATCGCTTCTTCTTCAGTCTTGAAGCGGAATAACGGCGCCAACGGTCCAAAAGTTTCTTCTTTTGCTATACGCATCTGCTGGGTAACTTCAGTCAAAAGCGTAGGTTCGAAGAATGTACCGCCCAGATTTGAACGCTGTCCACCGGTTTTCACCTGTGCACCTTTGCTCAATGCATCGGCAATATGTGACTGCACTTTTTCAATCGCAGCCTCATCAATTAATGGACCCTGAGTAGAGGCTTCATCACGGCCATCACCCACTTTCAGCTTGGCAACGGCAGCCACCAGTTTTTCTACCAGCGCATCATAAATGCCATCTTGTACATAAATCCGGTTCGCACACACACAGGTCTGTCCACTGTTCCGGAATTTACTCGCCATGATGCCCTGTACCGCCTGTTCGAGATTGGCATCATCAAAGACCAGAACTGGCGCATTGCCACCAAGTTCTAAGGAGAGTTTTTTGATGGTCGGCGCACATTGCTGCATCAGGATACGACCGACTTGAGTTGAGCCGGTAAAGCTTAACTTTTTCACGGTTTCGCTTTCACATAAGACCTGACCCACTGCAACCGCATCACCACTAACATGCAGCAATACATCTTGTGGCAAACCTGCGCGCAAGGCCAAAACTTCAAGCGCATAGGCGGTTAAAGGTGTTTGTTCAGCCGGTTTAACCAGCATGGAACAGCCAGCAGCCAGAGCTGGCGCGGCTTTACGGGTAATCATCGCCGCCGGGAAATTCCATGGCGTGATTGCAGCTGTTACTCCAATCGCCTGTTTAATGACTAATAAACGTTGATGGGCAAGCGTTGGCGTCAACACGTCACCATCAATACGCCGCGCCTGCTCGGCAAACCAGCGGATAAAGGAAGCGGCATAACCAATTTCACTACGCGCCTCAGCCAGTGGCTTACCCTGTTCAGCAGTCAGAATCTGAGCCAAAGATTCTTTATGTTCCTGCATCAGATTGAACCAGGCCCAAAGCACATCCGCACGTTCGAGGGCTGTCTTGGTTTTCCAGGCTTTTTGGGCTTGCTGAGAACGAGCAATTAGCTGTTCTACAGATGTACGGTCATGGGATTTTACCCAGGCCAAAGTGGCTTGGGTTGCTGCATCTCTGACTTCAATATATTCACCCGTGGCAGGCTGATCGAAGCTGATATCAGGATGCTGTAATAAATCTCTATATTGCGCTTGAAGCATGATCATTACTCTTTCATTAGGCTGCGACAGACAGTGCAAACCCTTGTTTCAAGATAGCCAATCCCGCACGGAACTGTTCTGCCGGAATCGTGAGCGGGTATAGGAAACGGATTACATTACCATAACGACCACAGGTCAGGATTAACAGACCATTTTGCATGGCATGGTTTTGTACAGCTTTTGCCTGTTCCGCAGTTTCCAGCTCAACCGCCACCATTGAACCCAGTGCACGAATATCTTTAACCATGCTAGAAGACATTTTCAGTTCATGTAAAACATCAACCAGTTCTGCGCCTAGATCATTTGCTCTCTCACAAAGACCTTCTTCTTCAATGATATCCAGTACCGCATGGGCAGCCGCGACAGCAATCGGGTTACCTGCATAAGTGCCGCCCAATCCACCTGGATTTGGTGCATCCATGACTTCAGCACGACCTACAACGCCTGAGATCGGGAAACCGCCGCCCAGACTCTTGGCCATCGTGATCAGGTCTGGCTTGGTCTCATAATAATCCATCGCAAACAGTTTACCTGTACGTGCGAAACCAGACTGTACTTCATCAGCAATCAGTAAAATGCCGTTTTGATCGCATAGTACACGCAAGCGTTTCAGGAATTCTGCAGGCACCACATTAAATCCGCCTTCGCCTTGTACAGGCTCAAGCACAATCGCTGCTACGTCATGCGCAGCAATATCTTCTGCGAAAATGTCTTCGATGCTTTGAATTGCATCATCAACACTAATGCCTTTGGATTCCACCGGATAACGGGCATGGAAAACACCACCAGGCATCACCCCAAAGTCGCGTTTATAAGGTGCAGTTTTACCGGTCATGGCCATCGTCATAAATGAGCGGCCATGAAAACCATTGCCAAAAGTCACGATGCCATGACGGCCAGTATGGGCACGGGCAATTTTAACTGCATTTTCGACAGCTTCAGCACCCGTTGAAAAGAAGGAGGTTTTTGCAGCACCCTGGATAGGAGCACGTGCATTGATACGTTCTGCCAGAGCAACGTAGCTCTCGTATGGTACAACCTGATAAGCCGTATGGGTAAATTTGGTTAATTGTTCAGTGACCGCAGCAATAATTTTAGGGTGGCGATGGCCAGTATTCAGTACGGCGATTCCGCCCGCAAAGTCGATATATTGATTGCCTTCTGCATCCCAGATGGTCGAATTTTCTGCTTTCTCTGCGTACCATTGACACATGACCCCAACACCACGTGGTGTCGCCTGCTGTTTACGTGCATTCAGTGCTGAGTGTTTACTGTCCATTTTGTATCCTCATTCTTGATTCATACGTTGTAAATTTTGCTATCCGGATCTTGGGATAGAAATTTGCCAAAGACTGGCTGATATGGTTCATTTTGCGCTTTTATACGTATGAGACGAGAGCCACTTTGCAGCAGATAGAAGGAGCCAATTGATCTATTTAAAACGAGTAAAATAGTCAAAATATAAAATTATTTTATTTATAAACAATTATTTATATTTGCACTAAAAATTGGCTCCTTTTTAAATAAAGAAGCCAATTTAAAAATCCATTGCAAAAATTTAGGATGGGTAATAATCAACTAAATCCAGTCGGTTTAATCAATTAATCCATGGTGCAAAAACTTCGCTTAACCCGGATAGATCCCGCGTTCCTGACGTGCCATTAAAATACGTTCACAAGCCAGAATATAAGCGGCTGTACGCAAAGAACATCCGGCCTGAACTGCTTTTTGCCATACATCCTGTACCGCATTTTTCATGCTGGCATCCATACGCTGGTTAATCTCTTCCTCAGTCCAGAAGTAGCTGGCCAAATCCTGAACCCATTCAAAATAGCTGACCGTCACGCCACCCGCATTGCAGATTACGTCTGGCACCACGGTAATATGACGTTCACTCAGAATTTCATCGGCCTCAGTCAATGTTGGACCATTGGCACCTTCCAGAATCATTTTGGTCTGAATATTTTGCGCGACCTGAGTATTAATCACACCTTCCAGCGCTGCCGGAATAAAGACTTCGGCGGGAATGGTCCAGAAAGCTGATGCAGAAATTTCATCGCTGGTAGAAAATCCCTGAATTTTATGGTGGGTATTTGAGTATTCAAGCAGCTTTTTAATATCAATCCCCTCTTTCTGATACAGAGTGGCAGAATGGTCCTGAACACAGATCACTTTGCTGCCATTTTCCTGGAAAAGCAGCGCAGCTTCACTGCCCACATTACCGAAACCCTGTACACAAACCCGAGCATTTTTTAAATCCAGACCGATTTGCTGGGCAACTTCACGACCGCTAATAAATACGCCGCGACCTGTAGCTTTACTGCGGCCTAAAGACCCCCCTAAATGAACCGGCTTTCCGGTCACTACACCAGTAATCGTAGAACCCGCATTCATGGAAAACGTATCCATCATCCAGGCCATGATTTGCGGATTGGTTCCAACATCCGGCGCCGGAATATCTTTTTGCGGTCCAATAATTAAATTGATTTCTGCCGTATAACGTCGGGTCAAGCGTTCCAGTTCGCGCTTGGAAAGCTGGCTCGGATCAACTCGCACACCGCCTTTGGCACCGCCAAAAGGTAAATTTAGAGCAGCACATTTGATCGTCATCCAGGCCGACAGAGCCATCACCTGATCTAAATTGACATCTGGATGAAAACGCACGCCGCCTTTGCCTGGACCGCGAGTTAAATTGTGCTGAACACGATAGCCTTCAAAATGCTGAACCGTACCATCATCCATGATGACCGGAACATCGACAATCAAACTGCGCTTTGGGCGTCGCAGCATGTCCAGTCGTTCACTCAGCTCACCCAGATAAGGCGCTACTTTATCCAGTTGCTTAAGATAATTGTTCCAGGCCGTTGTACCTTGCTCGGTATAGGTCAATCCTTTCATCATCATGTTCATTCTATGATCCTTTTGTTATATGCAGTCGTATGTCCTGGCGGCTGCAACACATCTCTATTCGGCTGTTATGGCAATCATTGCTTGATTCAGGTCTTAGTTCAGCGAGCTCCAAACAAAATCAGTGTCTAGATTTTCCGCTTTAGTTTTAATCGGTATCTGTGTATATTGCCTGCCCGCCTGTATGCTCGCATTCAAGCCGCAGATAGATGATCAAAACGCATACAAGACACTTTACAATGACTGCCTGATCAGACTATTTTGCACCTAGCAATACCGCTCTCACGAGAGCCATTTCAAATTTGTAGGAGAGAGCCAATTGCGTAGCTTGCTTGGAGATTATTTACTGCAGCGATTGCAGCAAGATGTCACAGGAACATTACAGATGCGACTGTTCCGCTGCTTGCGTAACGCGATTATTGATAGCGTATTGGCTCCCAAAACCCGCTTGCCTGCATCGCGTGATCTGGCCAAAGAAATTCAGGTATCACGTAATACGGTTTTAAATGCCTATGAACAGTTACAGGCACAAGGTTATGTTGATGCGCGTACCGGCCAAGGTACCTGGGTGGTAGAGAAATTACCTGAATCCTTTTTGGTGAAGGTAGAACAAAGCTCTCCTGCGGTTGCGGAAAAAAAAGCGCAGCAAAATTATAATCTGTCGCAACGCGGTTCTTACTTACTCGGCTATTCCGCAGCTTCGCCTTATCAATGGGGAGCCTTTGTACCGGGTGCACCCGATGTAACCGAATTTCCGCATCATATTTTCAGCAAAATCCAAACGCGTTTGAGCCGTGAACCTCAAGTCAATAACCTGATTTACAGCAATGCCGGTGGCTCCCTGGAACTGCGTCAGGAGTTGGCGGAATATCTGAAAATTGCCCGTTCAGTGCAGTGCGATGCTGATCAGATCATTATTACCGAAGGCACCCATCAGGCAATTGACCTGGTTTCGCGTACTTTAAGCGACATAGGCGATGAGGTCTGGATCGAAGATCCGGCCTATTGGGGCGCGCGTAATATTTTACGAATTAATGGCGTCAATCTGCGTTCCTTACCGGTGGATCAGGAAGGGATTATTCCCGATCTGCATCCCAAGAAACCACCTAAACTGATTTTTGTGACGCCGTCGCATCAGTATCCTTTGGGCTCACATTTAAGTTTGGAACGGCGCAAACAGTTAATTGCACTCGCACGCCAACACAATAGCTGGATTGTTGAAGATGATTATGACAGCGAGTTCAGGTTCTCGGGCCAGCCCTATCCTTCTTTACAAGGTTTGGAGCCAGATTCTCCGGTGATTTATATGGGGACGTTTAGTAAGACCATTTATCCGGCTCTGCGCATTGGCTATTTAGTGGTACCAAAACAGCTGTTTTCTTCATTGCGAATTGTGGCCTCGGAACTTTATCGTGGTGGTCACTTAATCGATCAGCAAACACTGGCTGAATTTATCCGTGAAGGACATTATGAGGCGCATATCCGACGGATGCGTTTATTGTATGGCAAACGCCACGCTTTTTTAATTGACCTGATTCGCCGACATTTAGGTGAAGATTTTCTGCATGAATACAATACCGCCGCCGGTTTGCATCTGATTTTAAAATTGCCCAGCAGCAGTGATGATGTCTTGATTGCATCCAAAGCGCTTGAACTAGGAATCAAGGTCAGAGCCTTATCGCAATACTATACCAAACATTATTCCACCCGGCAGAAAGGATTATTACTGGGCTTTGCCTGTGTGAGTGAACAGGAAATTCTGGTGGCTTTCGGGATATTGTTAAAGTGCTTGCGCGAGCATGGGATCCGCACTTTAACTTAGTAAAAACTCAGGGATCAATACAATTATATTTTTAAAATCAAAAAGCTTTTAATTTATTTTTAAAGGGAACGTAAACCTGCTTTTAGCCTGATATTTTAGGTAAGCTTTATTTTTCTGTAAATATTGCCTGCTTATATTTTTTATCTCTTAAGCCAATTGGCTCCTTTGAATTGCTCAAAAATGGCTCTCGTCACTTTACAACAAAAAAGAGAAATTAACCGCATACATGAACAGCATGTAACCGTACTTTAATCAAAGTGTGATCCTGTCTATAGGGCTACAAGGATTCATTTTATTAAGATTAACTTAATATTGGTCAAGCACTGATGAATTCGGTTACAGTTTCAAAGGATAAGATAGCGTAAGCCAAATAAGGAATTTTATTGCCGCTACGCTATTGATATTAAGGGAAATTATATGGCAGAACATCAACATTTCTCCAATTCCGAATCATCAAACGGCTTAAAAAACGGACTTAAATCACGCCATCTCACCATGATTTCAATTGCCGGTGTCATTGGTGGAGCACTCTTTGTCGGCTCCGGTAATGTCATCTATTCTGCAGGACCGGCTGCACTCATTGCCTATACTCTAGGTGGAATATTAGTTTTACTCATCATGCGTATGCTGGGAGAAATGGCGGTACTGAATCCCGACAGTGGTTCATTTTCAACCTATGCGGATCGTGGAATCGGGCGCTGGGCTGGATTTTCTATCGGCTGGTTATACTGGTCTTTCTGGACGTTGCTCATGGGCTGGGAAGCCTTTGTTGCCGGGAAAATCCTAAATAGCTGGTTTCCATTTATCCCGATCTGGGGCTATATGCTTCTGGTCACTGTAGCACTGGTCTGGATCAATCTCCGTGACGTAAAAAACTTTGGTGAATTCGAGTTCTGGTTTGCCCTGATTAAAGTTATTGCCATTGTACTGTTCCTGGTATTTGGCAGTCTGGCCGTGATGCACCTTTGGCCTTGGGGTGATGCCTCTATGCTCGGCGGTACGACTCATCTAACCGCTCAAGGCTTTATGCCAAATGGCTTTTCATCCGTCATCACAGCCTTATTGGGTGTAATGTTTGCTTATATGGGCGCAGAGATTGTCACCGTAGCAGCAGCTGAAACCAAAGATCCCGCCAAGGAAATTCGTAAGGCCACTAATTCAATTGTATGGCGTATCATTTTATTCTATGTCGGTTCAATGCTGATCACAGTTTGCCTGATTCCACACAATAATCCTTTATTGAAAGATCCGACCTGGGGTACGTATAGTGTGGCCCTTACCGCACTCGGTATTCCGGAAGCGCGCCATATTGTTAATTTTGTCGTGCTCACCTCGGTATGTAGCTGCTTTAACTCCGCACTTTATACCTGTTCACGCATGGTCTATTCCCTCTCGAAACGTGGAGATGCACCAAAGAGTTTTGGTTTAACCAACCGCAATAACAGCCCATGGGTAGGTGTCATTTTTTCAAGCCTGTTTTCTTTCGTGGCGATCTATCTGACTGCCACCGAAAGTATGAATATTTATGATGTCTTGATGTTAGCGACTGGTACCGTATCTTTATATGTTTATCTGGCGATTGCCATTTCTCAGCTTAAGTTACGTAAAAAACTGGAAGCTGAAGGACAAAATATTCCATTCAAGATGTGGTTATTCCCATGGTTAACTTATCTGGTCATTATCTTTATTGTGGGTGCTTTAATTACCATGATTATTGAAGGAACCTATTTTAAAGAAGTGGTTTATACCAGTGTGCTTGCATTATTTATTGTGGGCTTAGGCATCTGTGCACAAAAGTTTAACTGGGGTAAAGCCTCAGCCAAAAAGGAAAAGGCAGCACAGGCTAGAATTAATTTAAGTGATAATCTTTAAATTTATTTCTATAGAAATTTTTCAAATACATCAGAATGAATAAATGGAGAGTTAAAAAACTCTCTATTTTTCTTATATATTCCCAGAAAAAGATGCTTATCTATGTCTAGATTTTAAATCTCCGTTGATACCTCACCTTTCCTAATCAAATTTCACCTTTCAAGACCACCTCAGCTATCAAAGTGTAGCCAGAAGCTGTTTCATCAGCTTTTTCTGTTCTGGTTGCTCAACCTGATCCGTTTCAACGAATAATTGATAAATCTCGAATACATTCTGTTATGAAATGTTGAGTCCAGCCTCATTTTGCCTAAAAGCTTCTAATATATTTTTTCTTATATGGCCACAATCATTGGAATTGGAAAAGATATGAATCATTATCCTGAAACCCCAGCTTCAACTGAAACACAAGACCATCAACCGGGTGTACAAACCAAAATGGACCCTGCACCGGAAATTATTAAACCGCATTATAAAGGCAGTGAAAAATTAAAAGGCAAAGTTGCCTTGATTACTGGTGGTGATAGCGGAATTGGCCGCTCTGTATCGGTCTTATTTGCCCGCGAAGGTGCAGATATCGCTATTTGCTATCTGGATGAAGATCAGGATGCACGGGACACCAAAAAAATGGTGGAAGATGAAGGCCGACGTTGCCTGCTGATTCAATGTGATTTACAGGATCAAGATGAAATCAAGAAAATGGTGGAACAGACCCTTCAGGAATTTAAAACGATTAATATTCTGGTCAATAATGCCGGGGTTCAGTATCCGCAAGAAAGTATTAGCGATATCTCGCCCGAGCAATTACTTAAAACATTTAATGTGAATATTCTGTCGATGTTTCACCTGACTCAGGCGGTGATTCCGCATATGCAAGAAGGTGACAGCATTATCAATACGACAAGTATTACCAGTTATCACGGACATGATCAGCTGATTGACTATGCCAGTACCAAAGGGGCCATCACTACATTTACCCGAAGCCTTTCCACCAATTTATTAAAAAATAAAACGGGCATTCGCGTCAATGGAGTCGCGCCAGGTCCTATCTGGACACCACTCATTCCGAGCAGCTTTGATGAAGAGCAGCTTAAAGATTTTGGTAAAAGTACCCCAATGGGCCGCATGGGCCAGCCAAGTGAAGTAGCACCGGCGTATTTATTTCTGGCCAGTGAAGAAGCTAGCTATATTTCAGGTCAGGTGATTCATGTGAATGGCGGCAGTATTATTAACGGCTAATCGGACAAAGAAGATAGCGGTTCTAGTTGACCGTTATCTTCATCTATTTAATCTTTAGATTTTCATATTTTTTAAAAATTTTGTTTTTATAGGGTCTGTTGACATTTCAAGTATAGAATTTACCCGATAAAGGTAGCCAAATAAATATACAAGCTAATGCAACTGCCCCCTCA
>NZ_JBLVOM010000022.1:0-20096 GCF_053543775.1 Acinetobacter endophylla
CCACTTTCGACTAGCTCAAGTGGGGGATTCTAAAAGCAAAAGCTCTTAGGTGACTTCCTCACGGATTTCACTTGCTTTCTGCTTCACAGGGCGATCTTTACCGCATCTTCCCTCGACAGACAAAACGGTGTGTCCCACCGCTAAAATGTTGCGAGAAGCATTAATATCTGCATTCTCGCTAAAGCCACACTCGACACAACTAAAGTTTGCCTGAGTGAGCCTATTTTCTTTTGCAACGTGACCACATGAACTACAAGTCTGACTTGTATATTTAGGGTCAACTTTAACGAGTAAACCACCTCGCCATTGCTGTTTGTACACCAACATATTAACAAGCATTGACCAACCTTGATCTAGGATTGATTTGTTCAAGCCTGATTTAGCTTTAACATTCTTTCCTTTTTCTTCGATTGAGCCTTTGGCTGACTTCGACATATTGGCTACTTTTAAGTCCTCAACTACGATCATTGCGTGGTTTTTGCTGAGAGTTGTCGTGACTTTGTGCAAGTAGTCATGCCGAATATTGGCAATATGATGATGTAATTTATTGATCTTTAAATTAAGTTTTTTCCAATTTTGACTAAATTCGGTTTTCTTTCTCAACTTGCGTTGAAGCCTAGCCAACTTTACTTGATTGGCTTTAAAACTATTGATTGGGTCAAATACCTGACCTGTTGATATTGTAATTAATTGCTTAATGCCAAGATCAACACCAATTGCAGATTTTGATGGATGAATTGGTTGTTCGATTTCACGGTTAGTACAAAATGAAACATACCAAAGCCCACAAATTTTCTTAATTGTAATACTTGTGATTTTACCAACAATTTCTTGTGATTTTTTAAATCTTATCCAACCTGTTTTTTTAGGCAAAGAAACTCGATCACTAATAACCTCACAATCTGCAAATGGAAGTCTAAAAGATTGCTCACCATCTGATTTCTTCTTGAATCTTGGCATGAGTGGTCTAAGCTGAATCTCACCACCATCAGCCAATTTAAAAAAATTGGGTTTACGTGGTTTCCGCTTGTTTTGCTTTAAACGAGCTTGTTCTTTTTTGTTGTAAAACTTACCCCATGCTTGAGCAAGATCACGTATTTTTTGCTGTAAGCAAGCTGAATATGTTTGACCAAGAAAAGAAAATTCAGGTGTTTTTTTAAGGGGTACTAATTTTTTTTCAATGCTTTCGTAACGAATATATTCATCTTTAGCAAACATTTCAAATGATTTAGCGAGAATTTGATTCCACACAAAACGAGCAGAACCTATTGCTTGATTAAGCAATATTTCCTGTTCTTGGTTAGGCAGAAGCCTAAACTTGTAGTGTTGTAAAATCTTCATTAAATCATTGTTTATAAAAGAATTGTAGTGTTTGAATTATAGCAAAAATAAGCAATAAAACCAAGAAAACATTATCTTTAATATGGCTATCGCCACTCGCTTGTATCCCCCACCTGACTGTCGGTGAGGGTCTTACGCCCGATTAAGATAAGCAAATGTTCAATGTTTAACAATGGATTAGAGGTCAAGATTCAAGTCAGTGACCGCCCCGGTTTCTGCACCTGAGGTCAGTTTGGCGAATTTGGCCAGTGCTCCATGGGTATAGTTCGGTTTTGGTTTGATCCAGGCTGCTTGACGTGCTGCAATCTCCGGCTCATCCACATGCCAGGTCATTTCCCGGGTTTCCGCATTAATTGAAATCTGGTCGCCATTTTGTACCAGACCAATCGGGCCGCCATCATAAGCTTCGGGGGTGACATGACCAATCACAAAACCGTGACTGCCACCCGAGAAGCGTCCATCGGTAATCAGGGCAACTGAAGCGCCTAAGCCCTTCCCGATAATCGCAGAGGTCGGTTTCAGCATTTCTGGCATTCCCGGGCCACCTTTGGGACCAACGCCACGAATCACCACCACTTCACCCGGCTGGACTTCGCCATCCAGAATACCGCGCATGGCACCCTGCTCACCTTCAAACACGCGAGCCGGGCCAGCAAAATGCAGTCCTTCCTTACCGGTAATTTTGGCGACCGCGCCCTTCGGTGACAGATTGCCTTTTAGAATCACCAGATGTGAGTCTTTTTTCACTGGCGCATCAAAAGGCAGAATAATCTGCTGGCCTTCCGGATAGTCCTGCACATCGGCCAGATTTTCTGCCAGCGTCTTACCTGTGACCGTCAGACATGAGCCATCCAGCATGCCGGCATCCAGCATGCGCTTCATCAGTGGTTGAATTCCACCAATCGCAATCAGTTCTGACATCAGATATTTACCTGATGGACGCACGTCGGCCACCACCGGAATATCTTTACCAATCCGTACGAAATCATCAAGACTCAATTCAACCCCTGCGGTATGCGCCATGGCCAAAAGATGCAGTACACCATTGGTCGAACCACCCAACGCAATCAAAACCTTGATCGAATTTTCAAAGGCAGCCTTGGTCATGATGTCACGCGGCTTGATATCCAGTCGCAACAGATTCATCACCGCCTCACCGGCACGGGCACAGTCAATTTGTTTGTCATCCGAAACTGCTTCTTGCGCGGACGAACCCGGCAAGCTCATACCGAGTGCTTCAATCGCAGAGGCCATCGAGTTAGCCGTATACATACCACCACAAGAACCCGGACCCGGCAAAGACACTTCTTCAATATGCTTGACCTGAATCGCGTTAATTTCACCTTTGGCATATTGACCGACCGCTTCAAATACCGAAATCATGTCGGTATGGCCTTCGCCTGGTTTGATGGTGCCGCCATAAATAAACAGACCCGGACGGTTTAAACGGGCTAACCCCATAATGCAGCCGGGCATATTTTTATCACAGCCACCAATGGCGATCACCCCATCATAAGCCTGACAGCCCACGACCGTTTCAATCGAGTCTGCGATCACTTCCCGTGACAGCAGTGAATATTTCATGCCTTCCGTGCCATTGGAAATACCATCTGAAATGGTAATGGTATTAAAGATAATCCCCTTGCCGCCTGCCGCACTCACGCCCTGCTCTACAGTTCTGGCCAGACCATCAATATGCATATTACAAGGCGTGACATTGGCCCAGGTCGAGGCAATACCAATAAATGGACGTTCAAAATCAGCATCTTGAAAACCTGTGGCACGCATCATGGAACGGGCTGGTGCATTTTCAATGCCTTCATAAACGGGGGCTGAATGCTCGCGGATATTATCTTTACTCATTATTTTCTTCCTGGGCGTCGACTGATTTGAAACTTCAGTTTCAGCAATTTATTTTAAGACTATTGTATAGAAAGCATTCGGCATGTAAAAGAAATTACCCTATAGAAAAACATTTTGATGAATACTTAAAAAATTTTAATCACATGATCAAGCGACATGGATGTCGCCGTTTCGCTACTCTACAGGGAAGTAAAGTTAGCGGAACAAGAGCGTTTTGTTACTTTTGCGCCGTCAAAAGTAAGATTCTGCCTGCACAAAGATCATCAGAACTTTTAAAGTTATTAACGCTTTGATTTTAAGTGGATCTTCGATTTTTTTACCATACAGCCTCAAATTACCTGAGTAATTTTTAATGCTATCTCGTAGGCACTTTTACTTTTGCCGGGCCAAAAGTAAACAAAATCCCTTTGTTTGCCCGATATGGCATCCCTGCCATACGGGCAAACGTGCGACTTCCTGTCGCATTCTACTGGGCATAATTTGGAAAGTCTAAAAATAGTTTCTTGTATAAAAAAAGCACCCCATCTGGAGTGCTATTTAAATCTGTAAAATTACAAATTAGATATCACGTACTGCACCTTTCGAGGCACTGGTAGTATGCATCGCATACGCTTTCAGTGCTTTAGACACTTTACGCGGACGCTGTTCCGCAGGCTTCCAGCCTTTGGCTTCTTGTGCTTCACGGCGTGCTGCCATGGTTGCTTCGTCTACGGCCAGGTGAATAGTCCGGTTTGGAATATCAATTTCGATACGGTCACCATCTTCAACCAGACCAATCGCACCGCCTTCCGCAGCTTCAGGAGATACGTGACCGATTGAAAGGCCAGACGAACCGCCTGAGAAACGGCCATCCGTTAAAAGTGCACAGTCTTTACCCAAACCTTTCGATTTAAGATAACTGGTTGGATACAGCATTTCCTGCATGCCCGGACCACCACGTGGACCTTCGTAGCGAATTACCACCACATCACCCGCAGTGATTTTGCCGCCCAGAATCGCTTCTACAGCAGCATCCTGGCTTTCAAACACACGTGCAGTCCCGTTGAATTTCAGGATGGAATCATCCACACCCGCTGTTTTTACGATACAGCCTTCCAGTGCGATGTTGCCATAAAGTACTGCCAGGCCACCATCTTGCGAGAAGGCGTTGGCTGCATTACGGATCACGCCATTGTCACGGTCACCATCTAAACGGGCATAGTAACGGTCTTGTGAGAATGCCGTCTGCGTTGGTACACCGCCCGGCGCTGACTTAAAGAATTGATACACGTCTTCATCTTCAGTACGGATGATGTCCCATTTATCCAAGGCATCTTTTAAAGTTTTTTCATGGACGGTTGGAACAGATGTATCCAGCAAGCCTGCACGATCCAGTTCGCCCAGAATCGACATGATGCCACCGGCACGGTGTACATCTTCCATATGGACATCCTGTTTCGCTGGGGCAACCTTACAAAGAACCGGCACATTACGCGACAAACGGTCGATGTCGGTCATCGTGAAGTCGACTTCAGCCTCGTGTGCTGCTGCCAACAGATGCAGAACCGTATTGGTTGAACCACCCATTGAAATATCCAGCGTCATGGCATTTTCAAACGCTGCTTTGGTCGCGATTGAACGTGGCAACAAGCTGTAGTCATTTTGCTCATAATGACGTTTAGTGATTTCAACAATCAATTGACCCGCACGCTCGAATAATTTTTTACGATTTGCGTGGGTTGCCAGCGTAGAACCATTACCCGGTAAAGATAAACCTAAAGCTTCGGTCAAACAGTTCATGGAGTTGGCGGTGAACATGCCTGAACATGAACCACAGGTAGGACAGGCTGAACGCTCATAAGCTGCCACTTCTTCATCAGTAAAGCTGTCGTCTGCCGCAACCACCATGGCATCCACCAGGTCAATCGCGTGTTCATTGCCACGGATTTTGACCTTGCCCGCTTCCATCGGACCGCCAGAGACAAATACCACCGGAATGTTCAGGCGCATCGCGGCCATCAACATTCCCGGGGTGATCTTGTCACAGTTCGAGATACACACCATCGCATCGGCACAATGGGCATTGACCATGTACTCGACCGAGTCTGCAATCAGATCTCGTGAAGGCAATGAATACAGCATGCCGTCATGACCCATCGCAATACCGTCATCGACCGCAATGGTATTGAATTCTTTTGCTACACCGCCTGACGCTTCAATTTGACGTGCCACCAGCTGACCCAGATCTTTAAGATGCACATGACCCGGTACAAACTGGGTGAACGAGTTCACCACCGCAATAATCGGTTTACCGAAATCTTCATCTTTCATGCCGGTGGCACGCCATAAACCGCGTGCGCCAGCCATATTTCTTCCGTGTGTCGATGTTTTTGAACGATAGTCAGGCATTTTATATTTCCAACAAAGTTTGAGCTTGCAATGAATCGGGCAGATCCACTCTGGCTAAATCATACTGACAAGGAGCTTAAATCAGTTGAATTTTAAACCTATCATACTACAAGCCCTTGATTTACAAGATGGCCTTTTGGGTGTAGATGCAGGCAAAAATGTCTATAGAGAGGTTTGGATGATCTGACGATAAAAATTTCTTAATGAAATCTACTATACCGCCATCATCATCAGGACAATACAAAACTTTCATGAATAATTTTTACAATTTGCATGAGTTTTTTTTATATAAAAATTCCACCGAAATTCAAGTACTCACAGGCCTTATTCGATAAGTTTTTGCAACGATTAGGCTGAAATTTGGCTTTTGGCTTATAATACCCTTTAAGTTTATTTGGAATTTCATGTGTGAAGATCATATTTGCGGGCACACCAGAATTTGCAGCCACAGCATTGGCTGCACTGCTTAAAACCGAACATGAAATTGTTGCGGTCTACACTCAACCGGACCGCAAAGCTGGACGTGGACAAAAACTGAGAGCTTCTGCAGTCAAGCAGCTGGCTTTAGAAAATAATATTCCGGTCTACCAACCGCTTCACTTCAAATCTTCGACTGAAGAAGGTCTGGCAGCGCAAGCGGAACTTAAAGCCTTAAATGCAGATGTGATGGTAGTGGCGGCTTATGGCCTGATCCTGCCACAAGTGGTTCTGGATACGCCAAAATATGGTTGCCTGAATATTCATGGTTCCCTGTTGCCGCGCTGGCGCGGTGCAGCCCCGATTCAGCGCGCGATTGCTACCGGCGATGCCGAGACCGGTGTAACCATTATGAAAATGGCGGCCGGTCTGGATACCGGGGATATGATGTATAAAACATTGTGCCCGATTAGCGCCGAGGATACTTCTGCCAGCCTGCATGACAAACTGGCGTTACAAGGTGCTGAGGCGATTGTGGCCGTGCTCGAATCGGAACAGACTTTACAGCACTATCTTGAGACTCGTGAAGTTCAGGATGAAAGCCTGACGGTTTACGCGCATAAACTGACAAAAGCCGAAGCGCAAATTGATTGGACCCAGCCTGCAGCAGACATTGACCGTAATATTCGTGCCTTTAATCCTTGGCCAGTGGCATTTACCCCGCTTGATGACAGCAACAATTTACGCATCTGGAGTTCATCACTTTCCAAGCAAAACGCAAGCAATGCCCTGCCTGGTGAAGTAATTACCCTGGATAAAGACGGCGTGCATGTAATGTGTGGCGATCAAAATGTCATTTGCATCACCAATCTGCAATGGCCAGGCGGCAAAGCCCTGAATGCTGTTCAAATTAATCAAACTCAAAAACTATCGGTAGGATATAAATTCGCATGAGCCAAATTCAATCATCAGCTAAAAATTTGAATTTGCGCGCGCAAGTTGTAAAAACGCTATTGGCTGTACAAAATGGCCAATCACTTGCTTCTGTACTCAATCAACATATTAATATTGTGTCTGAACGTGACCGTGGTCTTTATCACGAGTTAACGCTAGGCTGTTTACGTCAGTGGCATGGCCTGAAAGCCATCACCCTGCCGCTATTAACCAAACCTCTTGATAACCAGGCTCTAGAAAGCTGCTTATATTTGGGTTTGTACCAGATTCTATGTACGCGTATTCCGGCACATGCTGCGATTTCAGAAACCGTCACTGCAGCCAAACAGCTGGGATTTGAACCTTTAAGCGGTCTGGTCAATGCGGTACTGCGTCGTGTTTCACGTGAAACAGAAGAATTTGACCTGGCTTTAAATCAGGCGCATGGCCTGCCAAGCTGGCTCTACAAGCGTTTAAAGAAAGACTGGCCGGAACAGCTTGCCGAGCTGTCACATGACTTGAAACAGATTGCGCCGCTTACCTTGCGTGTCAATATCAATCAGGTCAGCCGTGATGAATATCTGGAAATTCTGGAAGAAGAAGGCTATGAAGCACGTGCCTGTACTCTTTCTGAAGTTGGGATTGTACTGGAACAGAATGTGCATATTCCGAACCTGCCGGGCTATGAAGCCGGCGGTTTCTCGGTGCAGGATGAACATGCCCAGCTGTGTGCGACCTTAGTTCCTGACCTTGAAGGCAAAATCGTAGTAGATGCCTGCGCTGCGCCAGGGGGTAAGACTGCGCATATCTTGGAAAAATACAGCCCGAAAAAACTCTATGCCATTGATCAGGATGCTAAACGTTTAGTCCGTGTGGCAGAAAATCTGGAACGTTTACTGTTAACTGAATATGCCGACGTTGAAATTATCGCGGCTGATGCGATCACCTGGACCGCTCCGGAGCCGGTCGATTGTATCGTACTGGATGCACCATGCTCTGCAATTGGTGTGATCCGTCGTCATCCGGATATTCGCTTGTTACGTCACTCTACCGATATTCCGCAAACGGTACAGCTGCAAAAGCAGATTCTGGAAAATATGTGGCAGCAACTGAAAGTCGGTGGTACGTTGCTGTACATCACCTGTTCAATTCTGAAAGCCGAAAATGAACAACAGATGGTCGAGTTCTTTGCTCAACATGCCGATGCCAAAGAAATCAAAATCGAAGCCGATTGGGGCATCGAACAGATTCATGGCCGTCAATTGTTACCGAAAGCGGATCAAGGCGACGGCTTCTTCTATTGCCGTATTGAAAAAACGGCATAAATCATGCGTTTAAAATGAAAGGCAGCCTAAGCTGCCTTTTTTATATCTCGTGATTTAGTGAATATGAGGTTTATTGAATAAACTTAAAAATCACCAGACTGCTGGCCAATGCAGCCATGCCACTGACCAGCCCATATACCGTTTCATGTCCTTTGGCATAGCGTTTTGCCGTCGGCAATAATTCATCCAGTGCCAGATAAACCATCACGCCGCCAATCACCCCAAAGATCAGACCATAGACGGTTTCACTCATATAAGGTGCCAGAATAAAATAACCGAGCGCTGCCCCCAATGGTTCGGCCAGGCCCGAGACCAGACTGGCCCAGAGCGCATAATCTTTACGGCCGGTGGCCATATATACCGGCAAGGCTATCGCCACACCTTCTGGCACATTATGAATCGCAATTGCCACCGCCAACGGCGCACCTAAAGCTGGGCTTTCTAGTGTGGCAAAAAACGTCGCCAGTCCTTCTGGTAGGTTATGTGCGCTAATCGCAAACAGGGTCAGCATACCGGTACGCAGTAATTGGGGGGAACTGACGCCCTTGGCAGAATGGGTTTCAATCGTGTCATGCGGATTCGGCACAAAGCGATCCAGCAATAACACCAAAACCACGCCCAGTAAAAAAGCAAAAGTGCCAAAGGCAAAACCGGTTTTTTCATCAAAATCCAGACTAAAGGACGCAATCGATTTGTTCAGAATTTCGGTTAAAGAGACATAGATCATGGCACCGGCAGCAAAGGCCAAACCAAAGGCCAGCAGGCGGAAATTGGGTTTTTTTAAGAATAATACCAGCCCCCCACCCACCACGGTGGCCAGCCCGGCAAATAAAGTTACGGCAAAGGCTGTATAGACTTGTCCATCTGAAACGGAAATCATGTCAAAGCATCAGCCATTAAAAAAGTCATTATCATCAAGGATGATAATGACTTCCGTTTATGGCAACAGTACGTTTATGTGAAGATTTTTAGTCTTCTGGTTCTTCCGGATTCTTTACCAGATGAATCACAGCCAGTACCAGACCACCCCATAATAAAACGATGGAGATGATCATCATGATTAGTGCAGATGTATTCATAGTCGCTCTCCTAGCTGTGACGGTCTTTGATCAGGCTGAACAGAATGGCACCCAGAATAAAGAATGCCATCACTCCTCCACCTACCATCCATAGGGTACTGGCAGCATAGCCACCATAACCTTCTGCCATGACGGATTTCAGGGTCAAGCCCAATGCCAGCAATAATGACAAAGGCGTGATCACCGTCAGCATGAAGTTCCAGCTGGCACCCAGTTTCACGCTGGCAAACTCATTCACATGGCCTTCCAGCTGTTTCATTAATGGACGACGGAACCACGACAACAGAATAATCGATAACAGACCACCACCGACAATACCGATGTTATTGGCAAAGTAGTCGATGATATCGACAAAGGTAATGGCACTATGTGTCGAGAACATCAGGGTAGAAATCACTGCTGAACCACCCGCAATAATGGTCACTGACTTGTTCTTTGACCAGCCCAGTTTGTCCTGGAACGCAGCAATCGGAACTTGCAGGATACTGACCATGGAGGTAATACCCGCCACCGTCAATGAACCAAAGAACAGGAAACCGAACAGGTCACCACCTGCACCTAAACTGGAAATGATTTTTGGAAACGCAATAAAGGCCAGACCAATACCGCCAGATACTACATCTTCAACTTTCGCACCTGAGCTGAACGCCATAAAACCAAGCGCGGCAAAGACACCAATACCCGCCAGAATTTCAAAAGACGAGTTGGCCAATGCCACCACAATCCCGGAACCGGTCAGGTTAGTTTTGCGTTTCAGGTAAGACGCATAGGTCAACATGATCCCGAAGCCAACTGACAGTGAGAAGAAGATATGACCAAAAGCAGCTAACCAGACTTTATAGTTGGTCATCGCTTCCCAGTTCGGCGTGAAGAAAGCATTTAAGCCATCGACTGCACCAGGTAAACGTACTGCCTGAATCACTAGGATCGTGAATAAAATCACCAGCAATGGCATAAAGATTTTATTCGCCAGTTCCACCCCACGGCGTACTCCACCGTAAAGAATCAGCATGACTGCTGCCCAAACGACCACCAGACCAAAGAACAGCACAGGTACAAAACCGAGCGTCAGACCCTCACCATTTTGCAGGTAAGTATTGAAGAAGAAGCCTTGGGTATCTGTGCCCCACTGCTGTCCAAAGGAATAGAACATATAGCTGCCAGCCCAGGACAAGACGCTGGCATAGTAAATCCCGATCACCAGAGTGACCATGACCTGCCACCAACCCAGGGATTCGGCATTCATGAGTTTTTTATAGGCCATAGGCGGTGCTTTACGGAACTTGTGTCCGACCGCATAGTCTAAAAACAATAAAGGTAAACCTGCTGCGAAAATCGCAATCAGATAGGGGATCAGGAATGCCCCGCCACCATTTTCATAGGCAACATAAGGGAAACGCCAGATATTCCCCAAGCCAACGGCGGAACCAATCGCTGCAATAATGAATCCTGATCGTGCGGACCAATTCTCACGAGTTTCTGTCATAGAACACCTAAACTTTTAACCCCTTTAGATGCTGCTTGTTATGGTTATGGCGCAAGCAAAAAAAGAAGTATTTTCAATAATTTTGGGTGTTTGAATTAGAGGGCACCTTGTGGGCGTCGAATTCTAATGTACAAACAGGTCAGCAGGTCTTACATCTTGCTTAAAGTCTGATCGAAAAACTGACCTTGTAGATGATTTAACAATACTGACTTTTTTAAATTTTTTCTGTAAATTCTGCTTAAAATATTCGTTATTTATAATCTATTCGAATTAAGCGTTCAATAATTCTGCGAAATAAGCCAGATTAAACAAGTTATATATTGACAAACTTTTTGGAATATATTTTTCTTAAGTTTTACTACAGGGTCGCTGTTTCAAAAAATGTATTCCAAGACTCTGATCCAGCATCTGTTTTTAGATCATTATTTGAAGATGAAACGGCTCATACTAAGGCAAATGACCAAGCCGTGATATGGGAAATCAAATTCTCTCATGGAATTTTGACCTCTTTAAAAACCGGTTTAAATATCACAAGCAGATTTAAAACAAGCTGCCTGTGATATCGAAGCGATGAGTATTCTAAACTTAGGCTTTAATCACCAGCATGCGCTCTTCCTGCATGTCGCGAATGGCTGACTGAATTCCTTCACGACCCAGACCTGAATCTTTGACCCCGCCATAAGGCATGTTATCGACCCGGAAAGACGGAATATCATTGATGATGACACCGCCCACATGCAGATGATCCCAGGCATACAGCATCTTGTTCAGATTCTGGGTATAGACCCCAGCTTGCAAGCCAAAACGGCTGCGGTTGATACAGGCAATACCGGATTCGAAATCAGCATACGCTTCCAGAATTGCCACCGGGCCAAAGGCTTCATCACGGTAGATTTCCAGACTGTGGTCTACATTTTCCAGCAAGGTCGGTGCGAACATCACACCATTTAGCTCACCTCCAATCAGGATTTTCGCATCTTTTTTCAAGGCTTTATCCAGCCATTTTTTCAGGCGTTTAGCTTCTGCTTCTTTGATCATCGGACCAACCAAGGTCGTGCTTAAATTCGGATCGGCTGCTTTAATCGTTTTCAGTTTCGCCAGTAGTTTTTCTTTCACTTCAGTATAAATCTGCTGATGCACCAAAATGCGTTGCACACTGATACACACCTGTCCGGCATGGTTATACGCCCCGCCAATTAGACGGTTAATCAAGGCATCGTTAATTTCGGTATCTGGCTCAATCATGACAGCAGCATTGCCACCCAGCTCCAAGACCACTTTTTTACGACCGGCACGCGCTTTCATATCCCAGCCTACAGCATCGGAACCGGTAAAACTGAGTAATTTAAAACGCTCATCGGTGACCAGTAGATCAGCCAGCTCTCGCGGACAGGGCAATACCGAAAACGCACCTCGCGGTAAATCGGTTTCCGCCATAATTTCAGCAATTTTTAAGGCAGAAATCGGGGTCAGGCTAGGTGGTTTCAGCACAAAGGGACAACCGGCTGCAATCGCAGGAGCAATTTTATGCGCGGTCAGGTTTAAAGGAAAATTAAACGGACTAATCAAAGACACTGCACCAATCGGCACCTGTTTTACAATGCCCCGATAACCGGATGCTGCCGCAGTCACGGCCAAAGGCAGCATACGTCCCTGATCAACTTGGGTCACGGCATCTGCGGCAATCTGGAAAGTATTAATCAGACGTTCAACTTCGGCTTCAGCTGCTTTACGCGGCTTGCCCCCTTCTGCAATCAGAATTTCAGTCAGTTCTTCATGAATCTCACGAAAACGGCGTACGCAATGCAGCAGAATTTTCTGTTTCTGAAACGGCTCCAAGGCAGCCATTTCGGCTTCAGCATATACGGCAGACTGAATCGCCTGTTCCAGTGTATTGGCATCAGCCAAGGCGACACGGGCATACAGTTCGTGGTTATATTTATGTTTGACCTCTAACCATTCACCCGTCTGAACGGCCTGACCGGCGACATATAATGCATACTCTTTCGTTTGTTGTGTGCTTCTCGCTACCATCTTATTGTCCTGCAAAATCCAAGGATATACATTTTTGAAATTCTCTATATCATGCACTTGCTACTCCATATTAAGAAGATGTTTTTAAGTAACCAGACACCTCCAATTTTAATAAAGCTTTAGGGAATAGAGCCATGCGCGCAAAAATACTCACCACCTTATTCTTCGGTTTTGGACTCAGTACGCTCAGTCATGCAGATGTAATCGGCGTGAAAGCGGATCTCAGCTACTGGGATTTTGACGGCTATAGCCAGGATAACAATTTCAAGCATGAGCTGGATCGACAAGGTACAGCACAACTATCTGTCGCTGTAGAACATCCGGTGCCATTGTTACCAAATGCAAAAATCAAATACGTCAATCTGGACAGCACCAGCGAACAGAGTTCTCTTATCAATGCCTCAGATATCGAGCTGAACAATATTGACTATATTCTGTATTACGAATTGCTGGATACCATTGTGCATGCGGATATAGGCACAGGTTTAACCAATCTGGATGGTACGGTGGAAAACCGGACTGCTGGCGCTTTCACTCAATACGATCTGGATGAATACAGTCCACTGCTCTATGCAACAGCCGGAGTTAAATTGCCATTTACCGGTATGAGTGCCAAAGCAGAAGCGGTTTACAGTCACGGCAGTGATACCCGAAAGACCGATGTACAAGCCGAACTGCAATATGATTTCATTGATAATCTGCTGGTCGATGTCGGTGCCAAAATCGGTTATCGCATCATGCAAGTGGATTTTGAACAGGATCAACGTCCAGATTTACAGCTGGAATTTAAAGGCCCTTATATCGGTCTAGATGTGCATTTTTAATGCAATACAACTGGTTAAGCTTGCACAGCTCAATTTCTCTGCGCTGATGTAAGCCAAAGCGTACAGCAATAACCGCAATCTGCTGCTAGTGCGCCACCGGGATGTGTATTACTTTATAAACATAGAGAGCAGGATGCTCCAGAAGACCTAAAAACAAGAATAACATCGCAACACCAGGACGTGAGGTACGACAGGAGTTATACCTAAATCACGAGATACGAAAAAGCCCCGACAGGATGTCGGGGCTTTTTTTTCTGCCTATTATTTTATTTATCATTGCTTAACAGTTCCGAGCTAAAACTCCAACATTGTAAGAATCCCCTTGTTGTTAAGCTAAAAATCCTCACATTTTTTGGGAACAGCAATCATGGTAAAAAAGGTCCTCTTTATTACATCCAATCAAGGCATTGAACATGATGAACTCACTGAGCCTTTAAATTTTCTAAAGTCCAAAGGTTTTGAAGTCATTCATGCTGCAGAAAAAAATGAAGATGTCGCCACTGTCAAAGGTGATACCAAGGCTGCTACCCAATACACGCCGGATACCAGTTTCGACCATGTCGATCCGAATGATTATGATCTTTTGGTGATTCCCGGCGGCACTGTCAATGCAGATACTTTAAGAATCAATCAGGATGCGCAGAAAATCATTCAGCATTTTGCCGACAATCACAAACCGATTGCCGCAATCTGTCATGGGCCATGGACCCTGATTGATGCACAGCGCATCAAAGACAAGAATCTGACCTCATATAAGAGCATCAAGCTAGATCTGGAAAATGCCGGCGGGAAATGGGTCGATGAACAGGTTCACCGCTGCAATACCGGTGACTGGGTACTGATTACTTCACGCAATCCGGACGATTTACCGGCTTTCAATGAAGCGATCTTAAAAGAGCTTGAAGGCGAAGTTGCCTAAGTTCCTACAATATAAAAAAGAACCTCAACACTGAGGTTCTTTTTTATATTTAGACACCACCGGCCAGACTTTTCAGATAAGCCACAACGTCTTTATTGCCGGCCATTTCTGCCAGTTCTAAAGCAGTATTTGGACTACGATGCGCAATGTCCGCACCCTTGCTGACCAGAAGTTTGACCACTTCCAGATGATCATTTTCAGCGGCGGCCTGTAAGGCGCTATAGCCTTCTTCATCGGCGGAGTTGACGTCCAGACCTTCCTGTAGCGCCTGCTCGACCTGCTCAACATCGCCTAAAGATGCCCAGTACACCAGTTCAGGAAGATGCAGTTCGTCATCATCTTCAGGGATTGGGGAGAGTGAGTTGATGTTCATCTGAGTAATCCTATTTATTCAATATCTATGATTGATTCTAACGCGCTCTACTAAATAAAAAACTATAGCTATGAATATGTATAGGAAAATACGGTAAAACTATGTATTTAATGTTTGAAGAGAGAACTACTTGGAGAAGAATCAAAATCCATTATTTATTTTTACAATTACCGCGAAATACCATTGCTTTGTCCATATAAGTAAAGGATTTGATAGGTTTACTTTGGTACTCCTCAACAATAAGGGAATATACATTGCTTCCTCTTCCTAATCCTTCCCCTATTTTTAAATAGTTAATGACTTTAAAACTATTATCTTTGGAGCCTGGATCAATAATAATTGGTTTATTAACGTAATCATTTTTCAAAGCCCCACTTATGATTCCTGTACTACGATTAACATTGAAAGTTTGACCAAGGTAATGATTCTCTAAATTTTTCACATCATAACTATTAGATATTTCTTCTATTACACATTCATAACTATTAGATATTTCTTCTATTACACATTCATAACTATTTATTTTTTGAGCATACACAAAAGAATTTGCTAAAAATATTGCACCTAAAATTAATATTCTCATAAAAGTTATATCTCTTTTTATAAAACTGATTCTCTTTATAGAATACTATTATTCTGATTTTAAATATAAAAAAGCCTCCTTTCGGAGGCTTCTTATTTAAAAACTTAGCTTTAAGCTTTAGACACTGCAGGCTCAATTGAACCAATCTTTTCAGATTCATTGTCATGCATGATTAATGCAACAGCAATTGCAGTAATCAGAACCGGCAAACCGACTGCCATAAAGTTGAAGTAAGCAGGCAGGTTCATTCCCAGTAAGCCACCAATCAGGATCGGCCCTACAATCGCGCCCATACGACCGATCGCAGAAGACCAGCCAATACCTGTCGAACGTACCGCAAGCGGGTAGAACTGCGCAACATAGCTATATAGCAACATTTGTGAACCAATCGACGCTGCACCCGCCAGGAATACCAGGATGTAAAGTAAGAATTGGTTAGATGCAAAGCCCATTGAGCTCATCACAATCGCACCCATCATACCGAGGAACATCAGTACCGGTTTCAGGTGGAAACGATCCGCGAGAATACCACCACCGACAATACCCACAACCGCACCAACGTTCATCACCATCATGAACATCAAGCTGTTGTCCATCGAGTAGCCTGCTGCCATCATCAACTTCGGTAACCAGCTACTCAGTGCATACATGGTTAACAGACAAGTGAAGAACGCGACCCAGAACAGTAAAGTATTGACCGCACGGCCACGACGGAACAAACTTACCACGTTGGCTGCTTCAGGCACATTTTCTTGTGGCAAAGTGAAAGTCGTATTCTCGGTAACAGTCAGATTTGGTGCCAAGTGACGTACGATACGACGAGCTTCGGGCTGCTTGTTCTGTTTCACAATAAATGCGAGCGATTCAGGCAGGAATTTCCAGATCACTGGTAATAAAAACAGTGGAATACCCGCGATAAAGAACATGATTTGCCAACCAAAACTTGGCGTGAACCATGAACCCAATAACGCAGCCATCACACCACCGACTGCATAACCACTAAACATGGTGGTCACCAGCGTACTACGCATTTTTTGTGGGGCATATTCCGAAGTCAATGCCACCAGGTTTGGCATTACGCCACCAATACCAAGACCGGCAAGGAAACGTAAAATACCGAATTCGGTTGGATTTGAAGCAAAGCCGCCGGCAAAGGTTAAACCACTAAATAATACAATACAGATCATGATCACTTTCTTACGACCGATCTTGTCCGCGAGGGAACCGAAGATCATCGCACCAAACATCATGCCAGCCAGTGCGGTACTTGCAAGCATGCCCGCTTGCACTGCACTTAAGCCCCAGTCTTGCATCAATAACGGTAAAACTACACCATTGATTGCGAGATCGTAGCCATCAAATAAGATAATGAGTAAACACCAAGCAACTACATTGAAGTGGAAAGGCGTGAATTTCGCATTATCGACTACAGAATTTACATCTATTTTTTCCGTTGTCATCGTTCTCATCTCCCATGAGTACTTGTCCATAACATCTTGTTGAAGACTGGAGTCAATCTTCAATGTCAGGCAATATACGCAAGCGGGATTTAAGGCACAATAAGACTAATTGATATTCTGCTATGCTCTCGGAAATGTCATTTATTTGCGTGATATGTCACACTATTATTAGTATAAACTTTTGAATAATTGATATTTATTTTTTAATTCGCCCAATATTTAAGCTCTTTTAATCCGCTTATTCTTTTGACCAAGTGAATATTGATTTAATTTCATACTAAAGATATGAAAAAGCCCCTTTAAGTAAGGAGCTTTTTAACTGAATGGATCAATGACGAGAGTTTAAATTTTGGCTGTTTTTAATTTTTTCACCATAACGCGACCAGGTTGTGGCTTACGAATCATTGAAATAGCGATGATGCCAATAATACCTGGCATTGCAACCGCGATAAAGTTCCATTTATGTGGTAACTCCATACCAAGCAGCATACCAATCACGATTGGGCCAACAATTGCACCTGTACGCCCTACAGCAGAAGCCCAACCAATACCAGTAGAACGTACTGCAACAGGATAGTATTGAGCAACATAGCTATATAACAAGATACTGGTACCAATAGATGAGGCACCTGCTAAACTGACAAGTAAATAAATAACAGGGGTTGGAGAATTAAAGCCCAAACCAACCAAAGATAGTACACCTACAGTTAACATACTCATAAGAACAGGTTTAAAGTCAAAACGGTCTGCCAAAATACCGCCGCTAATGGTTCCGATTACGGCACCAATATTCAGTGCTAATAAGAACATTAAACTACTACCTAAAGAATATCCCGCTGCCATCATCAGTTTTGGTAGCCAGCTTCCAAGTGCGTAAAGCATGAGTAAGCACATAAAGAAAGCAATCCAGAATAAGAATGTTCCTGTGGCACGATTTTCTGTAAATAAAGCTTTTACTGATGCACTTTGGGTCTGATCAGCGCTAGCTAGAACCAGTTCAGTATCTGCTCGTATGTCTGCAGTTGGCTCGACTTGCTTTATAAAACGACGTGCTTCGTTCACTTTTTGTTCTTTAACGAGAAAAGTTAAAGACTCAGGTAAGAACTTCCAAAAAAATGGAACAAAAAGTAATGGAATACCTGCAATGAAGAACATAATTTCCCAACCAAAACTTGGTGTAAACCATGTACCGCATAATGCAGCCATAATACCGCCCACGGCATAACCACTAAACATGGTGGTTACCAGTGTGCTTTTTAAACGTTTAGGTGCATATTCAGACGTTAAAGCGACTAAGTTTGGTAATACACCACCAATCCCTAAACCAGCAATAAAACGTAAAATACCAAATTCTGTGGGATTAGTGGTAAATCCACCCAAAAATGTAAAAGCACTAAATAAAGAAACACAAATCAAGATAACTTTTTTACGACCAATTTTGTCTGCAAGCATCCCAAATAGCATGGCTCCAAACATCATGCCAGCGAGTGCTGTACTTGCAAGCATGCCTGCTTCAACAGCACTCATGCCCCACTCTTGCATAAGTAGAGGCAGAACGACACCGTTAATTGCTAAATCATATCCGTCAAATAGGACAATAAACAAACACCATAATACAATGCTTAAGTGAAATTTAGTGAATTTTGCCTGATCAATCACATCATTCACACTTACAGTGTTTGCTACTCGCTTCATGTTTTCTGCCATTTTTACTCACCTCCTGTGAGTTTTTTTCGTTGTTTTCAGCACGACACATGACCCTAACTCTTATTTATTATTTTTAATGATTCTTATCGCCATGTCTTCGCAACAACTTAGTTCAACACAGCTACTTTTCATGCAATATCCGACTAAAGTCTTACTTATTCCTTAGAATTCTAAACCCATGAGTCCAGTTTTTAATCAATACTCAACAATTCCCACAGTGATTTGACTAAAACCCACCCACAAAAAAACACCCCCTGTCTAAAACAGGGGGTGTTTTGAATAATGAGCTGGCGATGACTTACTCTCACATGGGTAACCCCACACTACCATCAGCGCTAAGAGGTTTCACTTCTGAGTTCGGGAAGGGATCAGGTGGTTCACTCTTGCTATTGTCGCCAGCACAACTGTTTATGGATACTTGCTAGGTCTTACGTTTTGCCTTGCTTTCTACCAAATAGAATTCATTAACAGGTATATTTGAGTTCTTGCGAGTAGAACTAAGCAGTGCTTAATTATACTCTCATTTGTTCTTAAGCGTTCACTAAATCAAGCTGTTTTGCTTAATATCGAATCAATTGATCCTCACTTCTTTCGAAGTTCGTACAACAACTGTTTGGGTGTTGTATAGTCAAGCCTCACGAGCAATTAGTATTGGTCAGCTTCACATATCGCTATGCTTCCACATCCAACCTATCAACGTCGTAGTCTTCAACGGCTCTTTAGGAGACATAAAGTCTCGGGGAAATCTTATCTTGAGGTAGGCTTCCCGCTTAGATGCTTTCAGCGGTTATCCCTTCCGAACATAGCTACCCGGCGATGCCACTGGCGTGACAACCGGTACACCAGAGGTTCGTCCACTCTGGTCCTCTCGTACTAGGAGCAGATCCTCTCAAATTTCCAACGCCCACGGTAGATAGGGACCGAACTGTCTCACGACGTTCTAAACCCAGCTCGCGTACCTCTTTAAATGGCGAACAGCCATACCCTTGGGACCTGCTTCAGCCCCAGGATGAGATGAGCCGACATCGAGGTGCCAAACACCGCCGTCGATATGAACTCTTGGGCGGTATCAGCCTGTTATCCCCAGAGTACCTTTTATCCGTTGAGCGATGGCCCTTCCATACAGAACCACCGGATCACTAAGACCTACTTTCGTACCTGCTCGACTTGTGGGTCTCGCAGTTAAGCGCGCTTTTGCCTTTATACTCTACGCGTGATTTCCGACCACGCTGAGCGCACCTTCGTACTCCTCCGTTACTCTTTAGGAGGAGACCGCCCCAGTCAAACTACCCACCAGACATGGTCCTCGTCCCGGATAACGGGACAGAGTTAGAACCTCAATATTACCAGGGTGGTATTTCAAG
>NZ_JBLVOM010000023.1:0-5883 GCF_053543775.1 Acinetobacter endophylla
CTATTTGTTTTCTTTGGTATATTCGCTTTAGTCCCTGTTTTCCTGATCTGTTCACGCAGTGGTTCTGAATCATAGCCTTTATCTGCGCATACCACTTTTGTCTCTTTTAAATCTAATGTTGATATTAAATCAGGCGCAACTTTAACATCATGTGTGGTTCCATCGGTAATCATGAAATCAATAGGATTGCCGTTCTTGGACGCAGGAGTTACATATCCAAGTTATTAAATATGCAGATAGTTTGGTAGATGTCACAGGAAAAGAGTTTTGTGAGGCCGTCCAAATTAAGGATAGCTATTTTGCTGAATTTAATAAGATGAAAAAGATAGCAACAAGATTAGTCGCAGCAGGATTAGATGTTAGTCGTCTATAGCCTTTATTTAAATTATCTAAAATTAACATAATACACCTTATACGAATTCAAAAATGGGAGCCTAAGCTCCTATTTTTACTGATGTTTTTTTAATTCTTTTAGCATGGCATCCCGCAAGATTTCATTCATGCGTGTCTGATAACCTTTACCTTGTGCTTTGAACCATGCAAGTACGTCAGCATCTAAACGAATAGATGTTTGTTGCTTCACTGGTCGATAGAATTGATTGTGGCGTACAGCATTGCTCCAGTCGGTAATTTCAGGCATATCTGAGAGATCTAGCTGATCGTCAGGAACCGTTCCCTTAGCAAGCAAGCGTTGAATTTCAGCATCTTGCTTGTCGCTGAATTTTTCATTCAGTTCTTTGCGTGAGTATCTAACCATGCTCATATCTATCTCGCTCCGCCTTAGTTACTTGTCTTGCACTAATGATTCGTATGATTTCACAGTCATCTTCATCAAAGATGGTATGAGCTACTAAGAGCATTAGTACGCCTTTCACTTTTCCAATGGTCTGCCAACGTTCTTCACCATCGGTATGTCTGTCCTGGATTGAGATCCTTAGCGGATCTTCAAAAACAAGGCTTGCCGTTTCGAAAGAGACATCGTGTTTTTTCTGATTCTTTCGATTCTTTGCCTCATCCCATTCGAAATACTGTTCCATAAAAAACATTCAAATTTGTATATACAATAATGTATCACAAAATTGTATCACTCAAGCTGAAAAGCGTAATTTTTGGTCAAAATTAGTGGCAAAATATGACAAAGTTGATCAAAAAACACACGAGTTGTTAAAGCGTGTGTTTTTTGATCTTTTTGGTTTTGGTTTTATTGAATTAAGTGTTTGATAAATAGAACTATTTAAAAAGGCATTTCGTATAACGCCCATTATGTTAAATGGAACCTTCTTTAGTTGAATATTCATACTTTCAATGGAGCAAAACTTGCAGAATCTTGTCTAATTTGTAATCCTTGCAGCCAAGGGTGTCTAGCTGAGCTAAGGCAGGTATTTGTTGTAGTCGGGCCGCTATAATATTGATAAAGAGCGCCTGTATGTTTAATTTCAAGATTTTTAATAAAGTCTCTACGGAAGTGTTGACGATAAAAAATGACCTTCAGCTTAATTCTGAAATTCAACTTATAACAAAATATAAGACCTCTACTTCTGAAGATTATAAAAAAGCAATTATTTTGATCTTTAAAGAACGTGGTTATTCAGCTTTAGAGATTGGTCAACTATTGGAAAATTAAAGTAAAAGATTTATTCTGATCAGATAGGCACCCTTATTTAAAGGTGCCTATTCATTTTAGAAATTCTTAAATTTCAATCTGACTACCTAGCTCTACCACCCGGTTAGAAGGGATTTTATAAAAATCACTGACAGGGCTGGTATTTTTTTGCATTGCGACAAATAACTTTTCACGCCATGTAGACATCTTGCTGGACAGACTTGGAATTAATCTTTCTCTAGAAACAAAGAAGCTGATATTCATTAAGTCATACTCAAGATCCAGTACTGAAAAAGCTTGTTTCAATGAATGAGGCACATTAGGCTCTTCTTTAAATCCATAATGGATCGTTATTCTGAAAAAACCATTCTCTAGTACTTCAGTAACGATTCGCTTAGCTTCATCAACATACGGGATTTCAGAAGTCTTGATTGTCACCAAAAAATTACGTTCATGCAGAACTTTATTATGCTTTAGATTATGTAAAAGCGCATGGGGTACGACTTGAGGCGTTCCAGTTAAAAATACGGCATTTCCACTCACTTTCTGACCTGTCTGTTCAAGGTGCTCAAGAAACACATTCAGTGGAAGCGTGTCCTTCTGCAGTTTGTCCTGAAGAATCTCTCTGCCTTTTTTCCAGGTCATCATGAGGGTAAAAACAATAACCGCAATAACGACTGGTACCCAGCCTCCAATCAGGACTTTTAATAGGTTTGAACTCAGCAAAACCAGATCAATAAAGGCGAATGGAATAATGAACAGTAAGACTTTCCATGTTTTCCATTTCCAGTAACTATAAGCCAGAAAAGCTACTAACAGTGTGTCACAGAACATGGTCACAGTGACGGCCAGACCATAAGCACCTGCCAACTTGCTGCTACTTTCAAATATTAAGATCAAGATGGTGATAGAGATAAACAGGAGCCAGTTCAGTAATGGAATATAAATTTGTCCAATTTCCGAAGCGGAGGTATGTAAAACTGTAAGCCTAGGTAGATATCCCAACTGTATTGCCTGTTTAGCCATAGAGAATACCCCACTGATTAAAGCCTGTGAGGCAATCACTGCAGCTGCAGTAGCCAGAATAATCATAGGATATAGAAGGGCTGAAGGCAGAAGCAGGTAAAAAGGATTGGTGATAGCCGAAGGATCTCTTAACAGTAATGCTCCTTGTCCAGCATAATTCAGCATCAGACATGGCAGTACAATTAAAAACCAGCCTAACTTGATCGGTAAAATACCAAAATGTCCCATATCCGCATATAAGGCTTCACCACCTGTTACTGTTAAAACCACAGCTCCCATCACAAAAAATGAAATAAGAGGATTGTTAATAACGAATAAAAAAGCCCAGTGTGGGCTGAATAATGCAAGAACAAATGGACTTTGAATAATACTCATAATGCCAATGGCACCAATAGATAGGAACCATAACAGCGTAATAGGACCAAAAAACTTCCCCATCATTGCAGTCCCATGTTTTTGAACGGCAAAGAGAGCTATAAGAATTCCAATACTGATTGGAATAATGAAGCGATCAAATGACGGGGCAGCAACAGAAAGTCCCTCAACTGCAGATAAAACAGAAATAGCAGGGGTGATGATACCGTCACCGAAGAATAAGGATGCTCCAATGAAACCTAAGATAATGATTGCCAGTCTTTTTCCACGGGACAATCCTTTTTGCCTAAGGTTTAAGGCGAGTAATGCCATGATACCCCCTTCACCATTGTTATCAGCTCTCATGATCACCAAAACATATTTAAGCGAAACAATTAAGGTAATGGTCCAAAAGATTAAAGAGAGAATTCCCAAGATATTAAGTTCATTAATAGGTAGCCCGCGTGTCGCATGAAAGCTTTCTTTTAATGCATATAATGGACTCGTTCCTATATCGCCGAATACTACTCCTAGTGCAGCCAGTGTTAATGCTGGTACTGCCGACTTACTCACATTATTTTGCATATATTTGATTTACAAAATTGGGGAGCCTCGAATTTTATCATCTGGCTTCTCATGAAATTGCCTTGTACATAAAAACCCATACTTTCTTAGAGTGTTATAGTTTTTCTAGCTAAGCCTGCACTATATAGGTGCTATTTCACTTATAAGTAATCCAAAAATATATGATTCTCTAATAGATAATTTTAAGTTTTTTCTAAAATTAACATAATACACCTTATACGAAGGCAAAAATGGGAGCTATAAGCTCCCATTTTTAGTCTTTAATTCGCTTTTTCGCTTCGTCATAAACTATGCTATCAGCTCGTTTTCCGACGGTAATGAGCAGGATAACTACCTGATCATCTTTAACTTGATAGACAAGTCGGACACCAGCTTTTAATAATTTGATTTTATAGCAACCTGCAAGATCGCCTCTAAGCATATTCTTTGGAATATGTGGCTGCTCTATGACTTTGGCTAGTTTCTTTTTAAATTGATCTCGTATAGCAACAGGGAGTTTTTCCCATTCTGCTATAAAGTCCTTGTGACGTAAAAGCTTATAAGTCATCTAATGTGACTTCCTCAAACATCTCTTTAGGATCATTAATGCGCTTACGGACAAGAGCTAATAATTCTTCATCTTCTTCCGAAAGCAAAGCTTTTTTGACAGGCAGTTTCCCAGTCGTAGCAACATACTCAAGAATACTAGTGAAGAAATCCGTAGGTGCAATACCTTGCTCTTTAAGGATTGAATAAGATTTTTCTTTAAGGGCTTCATCGACCCTGAAGTTAACAGTAGCCATCATATTTCCCAAGTATTTAATGTACTAGGAATAGTGTAATGCAAATTGCATTACAAGTCAATTTCGCATAACAGCCATTATGTTAAATGGGGAGTGATTTAGTGGAATATTCTTTAATTTTTTATATGAAAGAAGATACCTTGAATCGTGTCAAAAGAAGCATAGATTTTTTATCCATACCTCTAGTGTTCATTCTTTATAGTAAAATTTTAATCGTTAAACCCACTAAAGCAGAACCGATGATGACTCTGAGCACACTTTGATTAAATTTAAATAATGCGACTACAGCTAAAATTGCAATAATGGCAGAGATATAATCAAAATTCCCTTCAAAACCCTGTGGCCAAAGCACGTGGTAACATAAAAAGAGTGCCAAATTTAAAATTACGCCCACCACGGCAGCGGTAATGGCGGTTAAAGGGGCAGTAAATTTAATTTGATTGTGTGTGGACTCTATAACAGGTGCTCCGGCTAAGATAAAGAAAAATGAGAAAATAAAAGTAAACCACGTGACGATGATTGCACCTAATGCACCTGCAATAAATTGATGTTCAGCACCCAACAGCGAATGGTTATAAGCTGCTAAGAAGCCGACAAAAGCCACCACCATGATCAATGGGCCGGGAGTACTTTCACCTAGGGCTAAACCATCGATCATTTGAGTTGGGGTGAGCCAGTGATAAAAACCGACAGCGCCTTGATAAACGTAAGGCAGAACAGCATAAGCACCACCAAATGTCAGAAGTGCAGCTTTAGTAAAGAACCAAGCCAGTTGAGTATAAGAATGACTCCATCCCAAAACTGCTGTTAAAGAGATGAGTGGAATTGCCCATAAAAGTGCTGAAATTACAGTTATTTTGATCAGATGAGACCATTTAAAAACAGCATGTTCAGGTGTAGGGGTATCATCATCAATAATTGCACGTCCATAGGATTTTTGACTGGACTGATGTGCATTTAGCTTAAATAAATCAGGATACTTTTTACCGACCAAATAACCCGATATCGCTGCACATAAAACGATTAAAGGGAAAGGAATATTAAAAATAAATATTGCAAGAAAAGCGATAACTGCAATCGCCCATAGAAATTTATTCTTTAATGAACGACTGCCAATACGATACGTGGCATGAAATACAATTGCGGCAACTGCGGGCTTAATGCCATAAAACAAACCGGCAATGATCGGGACGTCGCCATATTTCACATAGACCCAAGACAGCCCAATGAGGATAAAAAGAGAAGGTAGAACAAATAAAACCCCTGCAACGATGCCACCTTTGGTTTTATGCATTAACCAGCCAATATAAGTTGCAAGTTGTTGAGCTTCGGGGCCGGGTAAGAGCATGCAATAATTCAATGCGTGCATAAAACGCTGTTCTGAAATCCATTTTTTTTCTTCAACTAACTCTTGGTGCATAACAGCGATTTGCCCGGCAGGGCCACCAAAGCTAATGAATCCCAGTTTTAACCAAAATTTGAATGCTTGCCAAAAGCTGATAGATTCAATTTCTGTTTCATCTATTAAAGATG
>NZ_JBLVOM010000024.1:0-1103 GCF_053543775.1 Acinetobacter endophylla
AATCCTATGTTGTGGAAGTAAGGGATCTTGTACTCGCCCAGTATGTTCAACTTGATTATATCTAAAGGACTATTAGGCTTCAATCAAATCAATTTTCCAATTATTCGACTGAATTAACACATTTAAATCACGTAATTTAAGACTAATATCATCAGCTTGTTTTTGTAATGATGAAACTGGAATAACTTTATGCCACTTTATTTCCCGCG
Source organism: Acinetobacter endophylla (assembly GCF_053543775.1). Classification (NCBI taxonomy): domain Bacteria; kingdom Pseudomonadati; phylum Pseudomonadota; class Gammaproteobacteria; order Moraxellales; family Moraxellaceae; genus Acinetobacter; species Acinetobacter endophylla. The sequence continues at coordinate 210 of NZ_JBLVOM010000024.1, forward strand.
TACTATAACGATCAGATTCACGAGATGTATTACTTATTGCTGCAGTTAGGGTTTTGTGCTGTTCTACAAATTCATCACGCAAAGTCAATAAAGCAAGTAGAGAACGACCATCATTTAATTTTGTTAAAGCATTAGTTTCATGAATTGCATAACTTAATTTTTGAAATTCTTGAATTAAAGAAAATACTTGTTTCAATAGTTCATTTGGATCTTCAGATGGTTTATCACCATCTTGTACCAATACATTTGCATTGATACGTTGTTTTAGTGAAATAATTTTTTTTTGTTGATCACTTCGAAGTAAGAGAGCTTCTGCTAATTTCATTTTTCACCTATTAACCAATTAGAATTAAGTTTTAAGCAGCTAAGTAATTTTACAAATACTATATATCCTCATTCTTTAAAGATCAAAAAAATTGATTTTTTACAATTTTCAGAGGTAGAAGTCTTATATTTTGTCATTAGTCGAAGCTCAGAATTAAGCTAAAGGCCTTTTTTTCAGATGCAGAATCCTTTATCTGATCCTAGACAGTATTATGGACATTCGATCCCTCTAAATTCTTACAATATTTTTGTTCAAAGGCTTCAGGACTTAACCAGCCATTTGCAGAATGTATTCTGATTCGATTGTAATAAATCTCGATATAGTCGAACAGGACAGCATTCGCTTCTTTTCGAGTGGCAAACACACTGCCATGGATTACATGACCTTTCAATGTATGAAAGAAGCTTTCAGTCACTGCATTGTCCCAACATGAGCAGTGTACTGCGCAAGACTGCCTGACATACTTTGAATAAAGTTATTCGTCAATAATAGCGCTCTAAAAGCACGACTACAGTACTGACTGCCTTGGTCAGAATGAACCATAACTCCTGTTGAATAAGCTTTTCATG
>NZ_JBLVOM010000025.1:0-1653 GCF_053543775.1 Acinetobacter endophylla
TTCACCTTCGGTCTGGGAGCGTTGCTACAAAGATGTCAAATTAAAAGAACTGGATGACCAGATCCGTTTCGGTGGTTATGACCTGGCAAGCCGTCTGGATTTGGCTGACTGGGGTGAATTGATTCCACGTATGGAAGACGATGGCAAGATTCACTGGTATGCCTTTGTTCATTCTTATATCAATGAGCGTGTTCTGGAAACCAAAGAAGCCATTAACGGTGAAAAACGTCCGGATGAATATCCAGTATGGCGTGATAACGGTTGGCTGATTGCCACACCAGGTGAATCTACCGATTACAAACGTATTCAGCGGGACATTGAAGATGCCCATGTCAGGAATCCGTTCTATGAATTTGGGCACGATCCATATCATGCGGAGCAATTGACTGCAAATCTGCTAGATGAAGGTATCAATGTCGTTGAAGTACCGCAAAAAACCGAGCATTTAAGTCCGGCAATGCGCTGGATTGAAGTGCTGATGGCTGAAGGTCGTTTTCATCACTGTGGCGATCCGGTATTCACCTGGTGTGCCACCAACGTTGTGGTGAAAGAAGACGCTAAGGAAAATATTTTCCCGCGAAAGATTTCATCTGCGAAAAAGATTGATGCCATGGTGGCAATCATCATTGCTGCCTCACGTGCCCGTTTTCATGATGATGAGTCGGTATTTGATTTAGTGCCGGGTCAGGGTGGAGATGAATGGGATGCAGATGAATATATTTCAAATATGGTGGTAGTGAGACGATGAGTGCAAAAATTGCTAAACAACGTGTAATGGCATGCATCGATCATGATGCAGCCAGAGCGCAAGCTGTGGATAAAGCCAAAAAGATCCACAGCCGGAGTACAGGTCCTGCGGGACCTAGAAAGGGGAAATTAAGCGATTCTCCAAAAAGTATCAGCCGAATTGCAAATACTGCCACATTTGACCGGGCTATGACACTGAGTGCAGTTTTTGCCTGTCATAAAATCCTGGCTGAAACCGTGGCAAGCTTGCCACTTGAAATGTATATCTTTGATTCCAAGCGCAACCGTTCACAGATTTTTGATCATCAGCTTGCCAAGTTGTTCCGGAATAAGCCGAATGATGATCAGACCAATGTTGAGTTCAAAGAAACCCTGATGCTCAACCTGATGGGTGGAAATGCCTATGTTCGCAAGTATTACTATCATAAAGAGCTGAACCAGCTTGTGGTGATAAACAATGCTTCAGTAGATCCAAGGCTGAATGACCAGGGCAAAAAGGAATATCACATCACGCACTTTGACGGTAAAAAAGAGATTTTGACCGACAAAGAAATCTGGCATCTCAAGTTATTTGGTACCGGTTTGGTCGGGATGTCACCGTTGGCATATGGGGCACGTTCTATTGCCATCGGTTTAGCCGCTGACGACAAGGTTGGCCGCGTGATGGAAAATGGAGCAAAACCGTCTGGTGCTCTGAGTACGGACAAAACGCTTAAACAGAATCAACGAGATGCACTGCGTCAAGAAATGACCGCAATGGTTGAAGGTGAGGACTGGTTTTTGCCGGTGCTCGAAGGTGGTTTGAAATTTGAACAAATCAGTCTTACGCCTGAAGACATCGAATTATTGTCTACCCGTCAGTTTACTGTTGAAGAAGTTTGCCGTTTTTATGGTGTGCCAAGTGTA
>NZ_JBLVOM010000026.1:0-24669 GCF_053543775.1 Acinetobacter endophylla
TTGACTCGGATTTGTTCTGCATTGAGTGGACTTGTATTGACCCAATCTAGGATTTTCGCCTGATAGTCTGAGATCAATGTATTGGGTCGACCTGAGCGATGACCTTCTTTAATCGATTCAAACTCATACAATTCCCAACGTCGGCGTTGTAGCCTTATGGTTTCTGGGATACGTTCTTGTAGAGTGGCAACTTCCGCAACACTTTTACCTTCGGAAAGCCAGAGAATAGTTTGGGCACGTTGCCTTTCACGCCAATGTTTTGCATGCTTGACCAGAAAAATGAGTCGTTCTCGCTGTTCTAAACTAAGTGGTACAGAAACAATTCTAGGCATGTGTGAACATCTGTTAACTAAAAAAACCTTTTCGCATCATTAGTTATTTTTGTCAACTTAATGCTTGTGCTGCCAAACCTCTTTTTCCTTGAGCTTTTAATAAACGTTGAATTTGACTCGAAGTATAATAAAAATTTAAATCCTTTTTAATTTGCTCAAGACTTTGATGTCCTAAATCGTAACCATATCCTAATGTTACACCACTTTTACCATCTTTTCCCTTACTAGGTACATAAGGTTTAGATTCGTATTTCTCCCATTTTAAAATTGAATCAAGAGATTCTTTTGAAATAACCATTGTTCCTAAAGAAGTTTCAAAAGTATATGTTTCTACGATACATTCTGCTGTACAGAGTTTCTCTATATTCTTATCTAGGGTCGGCTTATTCTGTTCGGTACCACCCTTAATAATATCTACATCTAATTTCAATTTTATGGAATCTTCTTTAATCCTTTTTACCACATGAGTTTTCGGTTCCAAGGGATTACCATCAGGTTTAAATACCGTGATCTGTATTTTTTCCCCAATCATACTTGGAAATGAAAATTTCCCATTAGAGGTATTTGAAATTTTTGTTATCTTATTTCCCAAATAAAGTATTTCGATCTTTGTATTTTCAACGATATAACTATTTCCTTCTCTATCTAGAAGTTGGATATTTGATTCACTTTTAAAGTTTTCATAGGGTTCATCTAGTTTAATTATTTTTGGTATTTGAGAGCCATGCTCAGAGTTAACAGCACCTTTTAGAGCAAACTCATCATTTGAAGTCAAAACTAGAATTTCAATATCTCGATTAGGTGAAGATACCACCTCTACAATGCCTTGCTCATTGGTATGACGTTCAAATGAACTTTGTTTTCCTTTAGGGCGAGATTTTACCGGGAAACTCGTTAATATTTTCTCATTGCAGTCTATTATTTTAAATAAAGTCGTAACTATACCTTTTGTAGTAGGCATCACTTTTTCTTTATGATACTCCTCTATACTTTTAGGCAAGGATACTTTTACAGGATTCTTTCTAGAAGAAATGATTGAAGAATCAATCGTTTTAATAACGATATAATCTTCCACATTAGGTGGCTTAGCTAAAATTTCCACAGTTCGATTTGGTGAACCCTGAAATATAAATAAACCATCTTTATCTGTTTTATTTGTATTTTCTCTCGATGAACCTTTATAGCGTGATTTAACTTTTAAATTAATGACATATTTTCCTGAAGCATCATAAATTTTTGATGTTATGGTAACTAAATTGCTCATCATTCGACATCCTCTTCAGTATATACATCATCCTCTAAATCCCTTTCTTCTATCTCATTCAATAGTTCATCAATACTTTCATTATCTAAGTCTTGAATGAGATGAGTTTGTAAAGAATTAAATCCTAAAGCCACGAAATCTGTGGGTTGAGAGGTATAGAATCTTAAAGTACTTAATTGATTATTTTCATTTAATACAGACTTCTTAGTTTTAATTAAGTTCCCATCCAACTTATTTAGAATAAAAATTTCTTTTTCTCCTGCAGACTGGTTAGTCCACTGATAGTTAATTTTATTACTGAATAATGTTTTCATTTTTGGAAGATTTATTTTTTGTTCAATAATATTTTGACCTTTCGTAAACAGATGCTGCCCTGCCTTACACTCAAATTTCCCACCAGTTGTGACCATTACTCCACCACCATTGATCTTAATTTGAGACCCTCCAGCGGTCAGTACGATCTCCTTCGGACTGGTGATTTCGATCTTGTCTTCAGTCGAAATAAGCTTGATTACCTTGCGGGCAATCGCTTCAATTGCATCATCTTGGGCTTGTATTTCAATTTTGCCTTGAGCTGCATAGACACTTACGCCTTCTTGAGCAGCGAACAAACTGATCCGGTCCTGTGCATGAGCAACTAAAGATTTCTGTGTGGAAAAATGAATATTGTCCCCGGCACTCTGATTGATTTGCTGATCAGTGGATAAATGGATATTTTCCTTTGTGCTCAGTGCAATCGATTGGGGTGCGGTTAACAGCATCACCGCCTGTTTAAATGCAGTAGCTTTGCCCCGGTCTTCAGCTTCAATCTGATTCAGAAACTGTTTTAAACTATCAAAAAATTCCAATGGATCAGCCTGCTGTTTTTCTGCAATATCACTCAAGGCTTTACTATGATTGAGATTCGATTCAAGCTGTTCTTTGGCTGGGTCAGCCTCTAGGTGATTGCCTGCTGCTGAATCTTGTCGATAAGTGGAAATCAGCAAGCCGTTTCCTGCTCGTAGGGCACCCCACTGGTCTGTCCTTAGTTCAAAACCTTCACCTCGACCTTCACTGCTTTCACTTTCTTTGGGGTGACTTAGATTTCCCAGATTGAGCTGACTGGCTGCATGACTACTTTGCAGCTGTACACTGATCTGTTCAGGGGTATCATCAAAACGAAGCTGGTTAAAACCTTCGCCATCGACCTCCTGAGAACGGATACCACTAAGTTTTTTGGTCGCAGGAAGTTCTCCTTTCGCATCAAACATGGTCGGATACCGTTCTGCTTCATGAATCCGTCCCACCACAAAGGGCCGGTCGATATCACCTTCAAAGAAGTCAATCACTACAATTTCGCCAATTCGCGGATGCAACCTGATGCCATAACCCTCACCCGCCCAAGGGGTCAAAACATCCACCCAAGCAGAATCGCTATCATTGTCATTGCTACCTGCGCCGCCATCATGCTGATGATCCTCACTCCGGGTAAACAGAAAACGAACTTTCACCCGCCCCCATGCATCGACATGAATCGTTTCACCTTCAGGTCCGACCACTCGAGCCCGTTGCGGATATGCAGCAGGCCGATGAATGAAGGGGTGGTACTCAGGAACAACCTGGATTTCACGGCGCACCATCTGTAGTTCATTGGCCTGTCGTTCGTCCTGTGTCATCTGCCAGCCGCTCTTCTCAAGCAAACTGTCCAGCTGAGATAAGATATCTTTGGGTAAATTGTTCTGGTTATAAAACCGCTTAGCTAAAATCAGAAATTCACGTTGATGGGCAGGATGCTGATCAATTTCAGGATGCTGTTGCAGTTCAAACCAGTATCCAACCTGAGCATCTCGTACGCTGCTACTGGCTTTAAAATATTTAGACTGCAAAGCATGATAGTCACTGAGCTGCTGATTGAGTCGATCCAGTTGGGCTATACCAGATGCTGTCACCTGATCCTCATGATTTAAGTCGCCGGTCCAAGCCGGACTGATGTTCCACGCATCTTCAAGCTGAAGAGTGGCATTTGCATGGATATCACTTTGCTGATGATTACTGAATAAAGGCTGGCTTTGATCCTGGGCAAGTTGCTGGGCATGCCAACGCTGGGTCTGGGTACTATTCGGATTGAGCTGACGTACCGCAATCAGACTGTTCAGCGTGTCGAGCTGTTCGGTGGCATGACTGCGATGAAACCGGATGGAGCGGCGTTTTAAAGCTGAAAAACATTGAGAATGATCTACCAGTTTTAAAAGCTGAGCTTGAATCTCGCTGGCTGATACAGGTACAGTTAATTGCTTTTCATCAATCAGCCAGTTAATTCCTTCGCTACGCCATAAACGGGTCAGAAAATCATAATCCGATTCATTAGACTGCATCACAAAAGGCCGGACATCATAGTCTCGGCTGAGTCCTGTCAAATCCAGGCTGAGACTGGCCGCGAATAATGCACTTCTGTTTTGCCATTCACTGAACAGGATTTCACTGATCTCGCGCACCGTCTTATTCATAAAAACCCGACTGTTACGGCGCTTCTGCCAGAGTGCAGTCGGATCATTTAGCGTCAATTTATACAGGGTCAAAGCTCCATCATTCTGCCCTTGACTGGCTGCAGTAATAATGCCCGTAGTCCGGAAAAGTTCACCCCGGTCTGTGACCTGATCAATGGCCACCCGACAGCCGATAAACTGTTTCAAGGCAATATGAGCATGAGTGGAAAGACAGATCAGTTCAGCCTGCAGGCCTTGATTGATCTGATGCTGACCCTCAATCCGCTGAATCAAAACCTGATGATTTAAAGGAGGATGTGAAAACTGTAAATGTAGCGCACGATGCTGTCGCTTAAGCCCGAGCTGCTCCAGCAACATATGGATAGGTTTTGGCATTTTATAGTTATAATTTTAAGCTTTATTATTGTGCGGCAGATTTTAGGAAAAGTTATCCATTTCGTCCAGTTCACGATGCATTTCACATAATTAGGCCTTTAATTTATGGCCCTTCAATTAAAAATCTTAAATTGCATGTGGTACATCTTAATTTAAAATATTGCCCAACATTGCCTATTTTTCTGATTATCCTATACGGAACTTGCTGCTACACTCATTCAGATCTCATTCTTCAAGGCCAAGAACATGCTGGAACTCCCTTCTAAATTACCTGATTTGGGCGTGACCATTTTTAGTACCATGTCGGCCCTGGCACAAAAACTCGGAGCCTTGAATCTTTCTCAAGGATTTCCGGACTTTGCAGCGCCTCCTGCCTTGATTGAAGCTTTAAACCGGGCCAGCCAGAACGGATTTAACCAATACGCTCCGGGAGATGGCCTGCCAGTCTTGCGAAGTCTGGTGGCAGATCTCTATCAACAGCGTGATCAACTGATGATTGATCCTGTCGAGGAAATCACGATTACGCCTGGGGCGACGATTGCGATTTTTTGTGCCATTCAAGCCACGGTGCGCGCTGGGGAAGAAGTGATTATTTTCGATCCGAGCTATGACAGTTATGGACCTGCGGTACAACTGGTCGGGGCAAAGCCAGTACATATTGCTTTGCAGCATCCTGATTTTTCTGTGGATTGGAATCAGGTCAAAGATGCCATTAATGACCGAACCCGCATGATTGTGGTGAATACTCCACATAATCCGAGTGGGAGTGTCTGGTCCAAGGCAGACTGGCAGCAACTGATCGAGCTGATTCGCGAGCGCAATATTGTGGTGCTATCCGATGAAGTCTATGAACATCTGGTTTTTGACGGCGTTCAGCACTATTCGGCGTGGTCATTTCCAGAACTTCGCGAGCGTAGCTTCGTGATTGGCTCTTTTGGTAAAACCTTCCATGTCACGGGCTGGAAAACCGGATTTTGTATTGCTGCACCGGCACTGATGAAAATGTTCAGACAGATTTATCAGTTTGCCAGCTTCTGCGGTGTGACACCCGTTCAGGTTGCCTTGGCAGAATATATGCAACTGCATCCTGAGCATATACCTGAACTGTCCTCTTTCTATCAAAACAAACGGGATTTATTTAACTCATCCATTGAAACGTCACGCTTTAAATGGACACCTTCTCAAGGGACTTATTTTCAGAACTTAGATTATTCAGAGATTCGGCCTGAGCTCGATGATCTGTCCATGTGCCATTTTCTGGCAGAACAACATGGGATTGTGGCGATTCCAGTCTCCGCGTTCTACCAACACCCCCCTGCAGATTTACGTCTGCTCAGGTTCTGCTTTGCAAAAAAAGAACAAACCTTGATCCAGGCAGGTCAAATTCTTTCAAAGATTTAACTCATTTTTTAACTAAAAATCTCATAAAATAAATGCCTTAGTTACTTAAAAGCTAAGGCTTTTTTTTATATTCTGCCGAATAATAGCTGCATCAATAAATAGATGATAATTCAATCACAGGATGTCGCATGGCACAGCACTCACTGATTCATCAACAGAATTTATGGAAAGCCTTTCTGGTTTTTCTATTGCCATTAATTGCGACCAATATCCTGCAAAGTCTCTCCGGCACGATCAATACGGTTTTTGTGGGACAAATGCTCGGAGTGAATGCGATTGCTGCTGTTGCCGTTTTTTTCCCGATCCTGTTTTGTCTGATGGCCTTTGTGATTGGTTTGTCTGCCGGTTCTACCGTACTGATTGGACAGGCTTGGGGTGGAAAAAATATAGAAAAAGTGCGCTGTGTGGTCGGTTCAACTTTATTTATGACCTTGATTGGCGGCAGCTTGATTGCGCTTTTCGGGGTAATTTTTGCTGAGAATATTCTTTTGGCCCTTGGCACAGATCCTGATGTAATGCATTTGTCCTTGCCCTATGTACAATGGATGCTGGCGGGTAGTCCCTTAATTTTTATCTATATTATTTATACTTCCATCTTGCGTGGCGTTGGGGATAGTACCACGCCCCTGTTTGCTTCCGCACTTACCATTGGGGTCGGTTTGGTGGTGACACCGGTCCTGATTGCCGGTTATTTTGGCTTTCCTAAAATGGGCATTATCTCACCGGCGATTGCCACCATTCTGGGAAATCTGGCGGTTCTGTTGTTTTTAATCCTGTACTTGAACTATAGGCAACATCCGCTCAAGCTGGACTGGGCCTTATTAAAAAATATTCGTCATCAACCACAGTTAAGCAGAATGATCTTGAAACTGGGGGTTCCTACTGGTGTGCAAATGGTCACCACTTCAGTTGCCGGACTGGTGATTGTCGGACTGGTCAACCGCTATGGTGCAGAAGCAACAGCGGCCTATGGCGCGGTCAATCAGGTCTTAAATTATATTCAATTTCCCGCTTTGTCGATTGCGATTGCTGCGTCTGTATTTGGTGCTCAAGCGATTGGCGCAGGTAAATCAGATCTGCTCAATAAAGTGACCCGGACTGCACTGAGTATGAATATTCTGTTTACCGGCGGTCTGGTGATTCTGGCTTATTTGTTCTCCAAATATTTGATGGCCTTATTTATTACCGATCCTAAGGTTGTAGTATTGGGACAACAACTGCTGTTTATTGTGCTGTGGTCAATTTTGTTCTTTGGCGCCAGTGCTATTTTTGCTTCGATCATGCGTTCAAGTGGTACGGTGACCGTGCCAATGCTGATCAACATTTTTGCCATTCTCTGTATTGAAGTTCCCGCCGCTTATCTTTTTAGCCAGTGGTGGGGTCTGGAAGGTATCTGGTATGCCTATGCATTGGCCTTTGTCAGCCTGTGTATTTTGCAGGGACTGTATTATCAGTTGGTCTGGAAGAAAAAAACGGTTGAAGCGTTGATTTAGATGCAGGATTTTGTATGCCTAGAGCATTACAGTATCTAACACTCTCATTTGCAAAAAATTAGACCCTATTACAGCGATAAAAAAACCCGCTTTCGCGGGTCTGTTTTGCAATTTCTTAAGCAGACTTTTTCTTCTTTTTGCCAAACTGAGTCGCCATTGCAGTGACATGCTGATAACCGGTTGGTAAGATCCGCTGAATCAGGTCAATCGCTTTGGCATCATTGCCGATCAGCAGACGGCGCTTGTCTTTTTGTACCGCCTCCAGAATTTGACGTGCAGCTTCTGCAGGTGGACAACGCAATAATTTATTAAAATTACGGGCTGATTTTTCCGGATTCATACCTAAAGTCAGCAGGCTGTTATTCATTTTTGCCGCATTAGCAATGTTGGTGCGGATACCGCCCGGATGTACACACAGTGCACTCACTCCACAATTTTCTAGATCCAGTTCCTGACGCAAGGATTCAGTAAAACCACGTACCGCAAACTTGGTCGCATTATAAGCAGACTGGGTCGGTTGAGCAGTCAGACCAAACAGGCTGGAAATATTGATGATATGGCCATCGCCAGTTTTCTTGATCAGTGGCAGAAATTCTTTGGTGCCATACACCACGCCCCAGAAATTGATTCCGACGATCCATTCTAGTTCTTCATAAGATGCCCCTTCAACGGTTGAACCCAGCGCAACGCCAGCGTTGTTAAAGATCATATTGACACTGCCATGATCCTGTTCGACCTGTGCCGCCCAGTTACGTACCTGTTCCAATTCAGCTACGTTTACTTTCTGAATGGTGACACGAACATCACTCTCTTTGAGCAATTCGAGCGTTTGCGCCAGACCCTGTTCATTGATATCACTCAGCGCCAGATGACAACCCTGCTGGGCCAGCAATACCGCCAGTTGCTGGCCAATCCCTGAACCGGCACCAGTAATTGCAGCGACTTTATTGTTAAAATTTTTCATTCAATTTCCTTATGTAAAGAACTGCCATTCCATGACAGCAGGATCTTGTTCTGTTGTTTCAGGAGCTAGCACAGACCCTCAATATAGTTTTGACAATATAGATTGTCAATAATTATCCCATGTCCTTAGAGGCCAAATTCCAGGGCAGCATTTCCATATAGGTCTAAGCGTGATTTATTGCTAAGATATTCAAAATCTTCATGCAGATGAGCACATAGGCCTTATGACTGATTCAACCGACTCAGCAGCAAAATCACGCCCCTCCAAGAGCAAGGAACGTCAGTTTAAAGGCCTGTCGATGGCTGAAAGGCAGCAGGCACGTCGTGAAAAGCTGATCGAAGCGGGGATTGAAGCCTATGGCCGTCACGGCTTTTTTTCAGTTACGGTCAAAGATATCTGCAATGAAGCCAAGCTGACCGAACGTTATTTTTACGAATCTTTCAAGAAAAGCGAACATCTGTTTCAGACCATTTTCTTAAAACTGATTGATGAGCTGCAACAGAATGTCATGCAGGCCATGATGCAGGCCTCCACCGATCCAAAAAAAATGATCGAGGCGGGTCTGACCGCTTTGCTCACTACCCTGCGTGACAATCCACGTATGGCCAGGATCATTTATATTGATGCCATGCTGGTGCAGGAACTGCATAATCAGGCCACTATTCATGAAACCATGTCACGTTTCGACCGCATGATTCATGCCTTTGTCATGTTGATGATGCCGCAATTAAATCGCAGTGAGCAGGAAATTTCCCTGGTTTCGACCGGTTTGAATGGCTATGTCACCCAAATTGCTATTCGTTGGGTGATGAGCGGTTTTAAGCATTCGCTTGAGGAAGTTTTATCGTCTTGTAGTGTGGTTTTTTTGGCGCTGCTCGAGTCATATTCAGAGAAAAAATAGATGTTAAATCATGTGTTTAATAGATTTCTATCTCTTCTGTAGTAAATGAAATCTTTATGCTGTACTACGAAAATGAGTAAAATTAATTTATGATTTTTTAACAAGTTTCCGCGCTATATTTGTCACAAATCTTTTCGAATTTCAGCAGTTTTTCCCTTTCTGCAATGATACTGTCATAATTAGTCTTTGTAATAAGCCTGTCATAAATATAAAACGGTTCACCGTTTACATGAAATAGGGTATTGCGTTGTGAAAGATGACTACATATTAATCGTCGATGACGAGCTCCCGATTCGGGAAATGATCCATACCTCTCTGGATATGGCCGGTTTTCAGTGCTTACAGGCAGAAGATGCCAAGCAGGCGCATCAGATGATTGTGGATCAGCGTCCGGCACTGATTTTGCTGGACTGGATGATGCCGGGTGGTGTCAGCGGTGTAGATCTGTGTCGTCGTCTGAAACGTGATGAAAGCCTCTCGGAAATTCCGGTGATCATGCTCACAGCGCGCGGTGAAGAAGACCATAAGGTACAAGGTCTGGATGCCGGTGCCGATGACTACATGACCAAGCCATTCTCGACTAGGGAACTGGTCTCCCGGATTAAGGCGGTGCTTCGCCGCGCCAATGCCCTGAGCGGTGAAAAAACCATTGATGCCAATGGTCTGATTCTGGATCCGGTCAGCCAGCGGGTGAATTTTGGCAATAACATTCTGGAAATGGGGCCGACTGAATACCGTTTGCTGGCATTCTTTATGACCCATCCGGAACGTGCCTATACCCGTGCGCAATTGCTGGATCAGGTGTGGGGCGGTAACGTTTATATTGAAGACCGGACCATCGACGTGCATATCCGCCGTTTGCGTAAAGTGCTGGAACCTTATGGTGTAGACCGTTTTGTACAGACCGTTCGCGGAACAGGCTATCGCTTTTCGACCCGTTCAGATGTCGCTTTAGGTTAATATCTTTTAAGGTAAATCTTGTTTTATGTATGAACCCTACCCTGTCCCCGAACTGGCACGCGAACACAAAAGAATCCGTTACAGCAGTTTATGGGATTTTGCGAAGCAGGATTTACGCCTACTGGCTTTTTTCCTAATTATCGCCAGCTTTATCGGTTTTGGGATTGGGTATTTCTGGATTTGTATCGTAATTGCCTTCGTGGCATTCTTTGCGACCCAAATGCGTTCCTTATATCTGGTCAATGAATGGATTTCCAATCGCCCTTATGATGTTCCACCGAATATTGGCGGGATTTGGGGTGCGCTACTTTTCAATGTTTATCGCGCCCAACGTCAGGAACGGATTGTTCAGGCGGAAATGGTCGAACTGATTGATCGTGCACAATCTTCGCTGGTGGCCTTGCAAGAAGCTGTGGTGCTGCTTGATGAAAACCAGCAGATTGAATGGTGGAATCCGGCGGCTGAACGTCTGCTCGGAATCTCCAGTGATGACCGTCGCCGTAATATCCTGACCTTGTTACGCCAACCGAGCTTTATCGAATACTATCACCATATTGATGAATCCCCGGACGGCCTGAAAATGCGTTCTTCGCTGTTTGAAGACCATTATGTGCAGGTTAAAATGACCCGTTTTGGCGGAGAAAGTCGGGTACTGGTCGCTTATGATGTGACCCGGATGCACAATCTGGAACAGATGCGAAAGGATTTTGTCGACAATATTTCACATGAACTGCGCACGCCTTTGACCGTGCTCAGTGGCTATATTGAAACCTTTACCGATCAGGAAGATATCAATCCACGCTGGAAACGCGCTTTTGATCAAATGCAGTCGCAAACCCGACGCATGAATGCACTGGTCAACGACCTGCTGCTGCTGTCACGTCTGGAAAATGATAAGAATATTGCCAAAAACCAGATCATTGAAATGCCGAGTCTGATGAACCAGCTATTCGATGATGCCCAGGCCTATAATATTGATTATGGTCATACCCTGAATCTGGACATTGACAGTCATTGCGATCTGATCGGTTCAGATATGGAACTGGCTAGCGCTTTTAGCAACCTGATTACCAATGCCATCAAGTATACGCCTAAAGGCGGCACCATCACCATCGGCTGGCATGATGATGGCGAATCTGCCTATTTTGTGGTGCAAGATAACGGCATCGGCATTGATCCGAAACATCTGCCACGACTGACCGAGCGTTTTTACCGAATCGATTCAGACCGTAGCCGCCGGACTGGTGGTACCGGTTTGGGATTAGCAATTGTTAAACATGTGCTGATGCAACATCAGGCACATCTGGAAATTGAGTCCAAGGAAAATCAAGGTTCTACCTTTAAGGTGGTTTTCCCCAAAGAACGTCTCAGCTTTCCAGAGTAATATAACCATCAAAAAAGGTGCCATCGGCACCTTTTCTTTTAAGCGTTTAAGAGCTGATCTGTTTTTCTTTGGACAGTGCACGCGCATAGGCAGCACGTTGCGACACCCGTTTAAGATAGGCTTGAATCGCTGGATAGCTTTGACCCGTCCGGCTCTGCATGGCCTCCAAAGGAAAACTCATCTGAATATCGGCAAAACTGAAATGCCCGGCAAAATAATCATGCTCACTCAAATAGCTTTCCAGAAACTGGATATGATCTTTTAAACGGCTCTGTACAAATTGCTTTTTCACCCCATCACAGATTTTCTTGGCCACAGGTCGAATCAGCAAAGGCGTATGTTTAGGCACTGTGGTCATTACCAGTTGCATCACCAGCAGCGGCATTAACGAGCCTTCCGCATAATGCATCCAGTAACGGTACTGGGCCTTGTCGGCAATATCTTCTGGGCGAAACTGCTGCTTTTCATCATAAGTTTCCTGCAAATATTCTAGGATCGCCGCAGATTCTGCCAGTACCTGACCCTGATCGACCAGAATCGGGGCTTTGCCCAACGGATGGATCTGTTTTAAGGCCGGTGGCGCAGAAAGATTGGGCTGACGTTTATAGTATTTAACCTCGTAATCCAGTCCTAATTCTTCCATGGCCCACAGGATACGAAATGATCGTGATTGTTCGAGATGATGTAAAACACGCATATTAGACTCATGATTTTATTGTTCTTGCTCACTGAGCATAGCAAAAAGCAGCAGACTCTAGCTCATTTTTTGATGACTGTAATGATATGTATCCTATGTTGCAGATTCACTATTTGAGTTCAATTCAGACATCGCTCCATATTCCCATCATTTTTAGCATTTATCGGGAAGCACGCATCTGGTCTGGAAATGCAGGGGCTTCTAAACGAGGCCCATCATAAGCAAGAATGGAACCAAAACGTTCATGACCTTCAATCCATTGTTCCCGCGCAATTTTAAGTTCCTCTGTCGTGCGCCCGACCAGATTCCACCATAGTAAAATCGGGCTTTCAAATGGTTCCCCACCAATCAATAACACCCGACTCCTGGCATGAATTTCAGCGTTGACCTGCTGTAAGCCGGGCTCCAGGATCAGCATATTATCTTCATTTAGTTCATGCCCATTTATACTGGCCGTCCCCTCAAGCACCATAAAGCCATATTCAAATTTCGGATTCAGTGGCAAACGCATACTGCTACTTTCAGCCGCATACAGATCTACTCCGAGCAGTTCGCTATGTACTTTAACCGGTGATTTTGTTTTTAAATATTCTCCGACCAGCACGGTAAATTCAATGCCTTGCTCATTTATGACCGGCAATTCAGGATAATGGTCAAAACCCGGTGCAATATTGATCTTGTCATCCGGCAAGGCAATCCACAACTGTGCTGCATGCATATGGGTCTCACTTTCCGGAGAAACTTCAGTATGTGAGATACCATAGCCCGAGGTCATCAGATTGACCTGCTTGGGACGAATCAACTGCTGATTTCCCAGACTGTCATTGTGCATCATGCTGCCTTCGATCATCCAAGTAAAGGTCTGCAGACCAATGTGTGGATGAGGGCCGATATCCAGACCATCTCCTTGCGGGAAAATGGCCGGACCCGCATGATCCAGAAAACACCAGGCACCTATCATGCGCTTATGTCTGCTTGGCAAGGCACGTTTAATCACGGTGCCCTGTCCGATTTCCGCGCGACGTAAAGGAAACTCCTGAATAAACTGATTCACATACTTTTCGCAATCATCAGAATTCGACAGTTCAATATCACTATTATTCGACATGGCTGAGCTTACCTCGGCATTTTCATTCTACTTTTTGAGTGGGTGAGACATGTATTTGACCGATTCAAGATGCCTCTCTGTTCAGGACAATGTACAGGGTCTATGGGCAAAATCTATCCCTGGAAATATTTAGATACGTATAAAACGCCTCACTAGTCCCATCAATTTAAATTCTGAAAAGCTGATGAGATTTATATTCAAAGCCCCAAACTTGAGTTTTAACAAGTCAATCATGATTTAGGTACATGGCGTTATGAGTTTAAATAAACTGAAGATCAACGAATGTCATTAGTCCATGTTTCACGTGAAACGGAGCAACAACAACTAAAGATCCCAATGAATAAGATGATTATTCATGTATTTCAATCACTTTCAATTTTACAAAACACAAATTTTGTTACGTTTTAGCTTTAAAAACTTCCCGGATACCCAATTTTTGGGAGGTTATTTTTTACTCAATCACGGCATAATAGGCACCTATA
This sequence comes from Acinetobacter endophylla, assembly GCF_053543775.1. NCBI lineage: Bacteria > Pseudomonadati > Pseudomonadota > Gammaproteobacteria > Moraxellales > Moraxellaceae > Acinetobacter > Acinetobacter endophylla. The sequence continues at coordinate 13,848 of NZ_JBLVOM010000026.1, forward strand.
AAAATAATACTGGACCAGGACATGTCTGCTCAGAATGAAAATATATATTCAACGGCGAATGTATCTTTTCAAAATTCGACGACCGATAAATCACTGAAATTATCTGAATGTGATCTGCAGAACCGTCAGCTGATTGAACAGGCGCTGACAGATCCTTATGCCCGTATTCCTGCCCCGTTTCAGCAGTATTTTCATGATTATGTCTATACGCATAGTCATCATAACTTGCGTCAAATTAACTATCTGGCGCAAATTGCCTTTTTACTCTATTTCTTTGCCGATATTCTGATTATTCCAGATATGTTTTTTATTTCTGGTCTGATGCGCGTCGTTCTGGTTCTGGGCGCGATGTTTTGCTGTTATTACCTATTTAAAAAACATAAAAATATTCAGATTCTGGACAGAATCTTGCCGATAGGCACCACGGTGGCTGCAGCCGCCTGGATTGGCTTACTCGCGCTTTCAACCAGTCCGCATGTTGCCACCTATATTTACGCCTCTGCGATTTTTATTCTCATCGCCAATCTCTGTGTGCAGACCCAGTTTAAAGTCGCGGTCTATTGCTCCATCTTGATTGCCCTATTTATCATGCTTGGGGTATCGCAGTTCATGAGTGCTTCTCAAGCCTTTATTTTTAGCGTGGTCTTTAGTCCACTGTGGTTTTTTAGTATTTATATTAACTGGAATAATATTCTAAATGTGCGGCGTTCTTTTCTGCGCTCTCTGCTCGATGAATGGAACTATCAAACCTTAAAGAATCTGGCCCATACTGATGATTTGACCCAGCTCTACAACCGTCGCCATTTTGTCGATATGGCTGAACGATCTATTCATCAATGGCCTAAACATGCCAGTAGCTGCCTATTGATGTTTGATGTCGATCATTTTAAAAATATTAATGATAGCTATGGGCATGATGTTGGTGATCGGGTACTACAACTGATTGCTGAGGTGACCCGTAAAGAAATGCGGCATAGCGATGTACTGGCACGTTTTGGCGGGGAAGAGTTTATCGCCCTCCTGGAAGATACTCAGCTACAAGACAGCCTGGTGATTGCAGAACGAATTCGTTGTGCAATTCAAAAGCAGTATATTTATGTCGAACCCAATCATGCCATCCGGTTCACCATTTCGATCGGTGTAGCAGAACTGGAATCACATACCCAGACTCTGGAAGATCTGATCAAACAGGCCGATATCGCCTTGTATCAGGCCAAGAAGTCTGGCCGAAACCGGATTGAGGTCTATCATCCTGATATGCTGAATAAGCCCAAGCCTACGACAGAAAATCCCTGGAATGTATTTAAGCCAGGCACTCAACCGGCCCAGTCAACGGCGAATTAAAGCTGAATCATTGGTCTGTTCTATAAGCTAGGATCATTCTTAGAATGCGTTAATCGGGGATTTTATTTTATAAAATAAATTTGATTCTTCCACTTTTAAAATATCCAACAAAAGAATAGAATATTTTTTATACAACTATATATAAATTTCATCTCATTCATTTTTATATATTTTAATTTGGGAAGGCTGCATGCCGCATGATAACGAAAAAAAATCACGTACCCTGATTCAGGAGGCTCTTCAAGATCCGCTGGTTCGTATTCCTGCGCCTTTAAAACCAGCCTACTATGCTCATCAGAAAAAGCTCACTTTAAAATACTTATTACAGGTTAATTTATTCGCACAGCTGGCATATGCCTCTTATACCCTTGCCGATATTCTGGTGCTGAATGATATTCTCAAGTTACTCATTTTGACCAAAATCAGCTATACCATCCTAATCGTACTGATCACGATCTGGATGTATCACTCTTATCGCAATTTACCTGTGTTTGATTTACTCTTGCCTACCTCAATTATTGGCGCAAGTGCCATCTGGTTTTTTAATCTAAACTAGTCTGAAAGTGCTTATACCCTCATTTATCAATATGCCTCCTTGGTCTTTATTGTGTTGGCCAATTTATGTGTGCAGATCCGGTTCTGGCCGTCTTTGATTACTTCGAGTCTGATTACCCTGATAATTTACATCGGCGTATATTTCAATACTCGGTCTGACCTGTACCAGATGTTTTTATTTTCCCTGATTTATCTGCCGGTATTGACCTTCAGTCTTTATATTAGTTGGAGCTCAACCTTAAAATCACGCATGGTATTCTTGCAGCATACCCTGAATGAATATAACCGGCAGGCCTTTGAAAATATGGCCCATACCGATTCCCTCACCGGCCTGAATAACCGTCGCTGTTTTGAATATCTCGCGCAACAACTGGTACAACAGAATTTTGATCAACCGGTACCTATGAATTTACTGGTATTTGATGTGGATCATTTTAAGCAGATTAATGATCGTTATGGTCATGATATCGGAGATCAGGTCTTACAGACGATTGCCCTGAGCACACGCAGTGAAATGCGACAGTATGATATTTTGGCACGCTATGGCGGTGAAGAATTTATTGCATTTTTACCCGAAACCTCTCTGGATGAAGCGCTAAAAGTTGCCGAGCGTTTAAGGCATAACATTGAAAATATTGTGATCGATCTAGACAGCCAGCATCGTTTCAGTTTTAGCATTTCGATTGGTGCTGCCATTCTGGAAAGCTGTGAAACAGATTTAATGACCCTGATTAAACAGGCCGATATTGCCTTATATCAGGCTAAAGCCAATGGACGGAATCGGGTTGAAGCTTATGATCCAGATCTGGAGCAAAGTTTAGCTGGGGAGCTGCAAAACTGGCAGGTTAAACCGGCTTAAATTACCCGTTAAAAATTATCTTCATCAAAACGATCTTGGTCGATTTTATAGATATGAAAACTACGTTCTATTTGTACACCTAAACCAAATTCAATCATTAAAGACGTCAGCTTATCGCCATCAATTAAAACAATACCGGATTTTCTTGCCGACTCAATGGCCTCTTTACTGAAACTTGACGTAGTAATGAATACACCCTTCTTAGCAACTTGATCGGCCAAAGCACCTTTAAACTGTTGAATGTCGGGACGACCAACAGTATCTTTCCAACGTTTCGCTTGGATGTAAATTTTATCTAGCCCTAATCGATCTTCACTAATTACACCATCAATTCCACCATCGTTGGTTTTACCAATCGCTTGAGCTGCATCTTGATGTGAACCGCCGTAGCCCATTGCCACCAGAAGATCGACAACCAGTCTTTCAAAAAATGAAGGAGATTTATCTTTTACCATCTGAAGCAAATCACTTTTCAAATCAGATTTTAATAATTCCGTTGTGTTCTGGATTGTTTCTTCTGGAGTCTGAGTTTCTTGGTAACTATTTAGGCTTTCAATAACTTGTAGATTCCCGATCCCAAACTCATCTTTATTTTTCTTTCCTAATTTAAAATCTGAAAATCCGTTGAACTGTGCTAAATATTCATTTGTTATAGCATCTAAACTTTTTAAATCAACCTGTCTACCCAAGCTACTAATCTCACAATATGCTCTCTTCGGTTGTTGAACTAAGCCCGCCTTAACTAAGTAGGTCTTTGCCCATGCCACTCTATCTTTAAATATATTTTTCCCGCTCGGAAGAATTTTATTTAAATCCTCTTCGTGTAAATTGGAACGTTCAGCTAGGATATTCGCAGCATCCGAAATTTTTATTGGCTCATTCAACTCTGATAATAATTTCATCAAAGGTAGCATTAATTGATCATAAGTAGGTAAAGGCATTTTTTAGCTTTTAAAGGTTTATTTTTATTCAGTATAAATAAAAAAAGAGCGCCTAAGTGCTCTTTTTTTATTTGAAAGGTTTAGGTTTTCCCTAAACTGCCGCAGGCATAGCCTTTGGCATAAAACTGGCAAGCAGCGATGCTGCTTGAAAGTCCTCACTGCCGCGCGCATAGCGCTTGGCGTAAAATCGGCTAAAAGCTACCGCTTTTAGAAATCCCGATTTTACTCCCATTCAATCGTTGCAGGTGGCTTAGACGATACGTCATAAGTCACACGAGAAACGTCAGCAATTTCATTCATGATACGCGTAGAGATTTTGTCTACTAGTTCATATGGAAGATGAGCGAAACGAGCTGTCATGAAGTCCACCGTTTCCACCGCACGCAGTGCAATTACCCATGCATAACGACGGCCATCACCCACAACACCCACAGATTTTACTGGCTGGAATACTGCAAATGCTTGAGCAGTCTTGTCATACCAGCCGCTGTCACGTAGTTCCTGCATGAAGATGTCATCTGCAAGACGTAAAATGTCTGCATATTCTTTTTTCACTTCACCTAAGATACGCACACCTAGACCTGGGCCTGGGAATGGATGACGATAGATCATGCTGTGTGGCAAACCTAAAGTCGTACCCAATTTACGCACTTCATCTTTAAACAAGTCACGTAATGGTTCAACCAGTTCAAACGCTAGATCTGCTGGTAAACCACCCACATTATGGTGTGATTTAATCACATGTGCCTTGCCCTGCTTGCTTGCAGCAGATTCAATTACGTCTGGATAAATCGTACCTTGTGCAAGGAATTTTACGCCATCTAATTTACGTGCTTCTTCAGCGAAGACAGCAATAAATTCACGGCCAATAATTTTACGTTTTGCTTCAGGATCAACTTCACCCGCAAGCGCAGTCAAGAAACGCTCTTCAGCAGCAGCACGAATAACACGGATACCCATGTTGTCAGCAAACATTTGCATCACTTGATCGCCTTCGTTCAAACGAAGCAAACCGTTGTCTACAAATACACAGGTCAGCTGATCACCGATCGCTTTATGCAACAGCGCTGCCACTACAGATGAATCCACACCACCAGAAAGACCCAGTAATACTTTTTCATCACCAATCTGTTGGCGAAGCTGTTCTACACGTAGATCAATAATGTGTTCTGGCGTCCACAGACCGCGACAACCACAAATTTGATGAACGAAGTTCGACAGTAATTCTGCGCCTTTAGACGTATGTGTCACTTCAGGATGGAACTGAATACCATAGAAACGGCGAGTTTCGTCAGAAACCATCGCAATTGGACAGCTAGGCGTTTGTGCAGTGATCTGGAAGCCTTCTGGAATACGGGCAACCTTGTCACCATGGCTCATCCAGACATGCAGCTGGTTTTCACGGTCCTGTAAATTACCGATCAGCTTGTCACGTACGACAATATCTACTTCTGCATAGCCAAACTCATGTACATGACCTGGCTCAACTTTACCGCCAAGCTGTTCGCACATGGTTTGCAGGCCATAACAAATACCCAATACCGGCACACCCAGCTCAAATACCACTTGCGGCGCACGCGGGCTGCCCTCAAGGTGAACACTCTCAGGTCCACCAGACAAGATGATACCGTTTGGATTAAATGCACGAATGTCTTCTTCAGACATATCATAGGCATACATTTCAGAATATACACCAGCTTCACGGACACGACGTGCGATGAGCTGACTATATTGAGAACCGAAATCCAGAATCAGGATACGATCTTCAGTAATTTGAGTATTGGTAGTCATGACGAACAACTATGAAAGGCAAACGAAAGATAAGCGCCGTATTCTAACATTTTTCAGCGCATTAAGCACACAATTCGCATTAGGTATACATTTAGTTGATTGCATTATATTTCTAGCACAACAAAGCGTCCCTTCGGATGCCTTGTTTGGTCTGTCATTTTTATATTTTTAAGCTCAAGATTTAATCCAACTAAGCATGTTTTTATAAAAATCTGAAGATAATATGTAAGAGAAATTTTTGCTCAATTGAAGATGGATGGAGCGTTAATTATTTTACTTTCTGGTACTGACTTTCATGCCCCGGGCTGTTAGGATTTGACCACACTTTTGCTTGTACTGGGCTCATGGAACTGATTGATTTTATCTTGCATGTTGATGATCACTTGCTTGAATTTATCACCAATTACGGGATCTGGATTTATGCCATTCTTTTCCTGATTATCTTTGTAGAAACAGGTCTGGTGGTCATGCCGTTCCTGCCTGGCGACAGCTTGCTATTTGCAGCAGGTGCACTGGCAGCCTCTACTGGTGCAATGGATCCATGGGTGCTGATTCCACTCTTGTTTGTTGCGGCAGTTCTGGGTGACACCCTGAATTATCATATTGGTAAATATATTGGTCCTCGGGTTTTCGAGATCGAATCGCGCTTCATCAATAAAAAACACTTATTGGCGACCCAGCAATTCTTTGCCAGACATGGTGGTAAGACCATTATTTTTGCGCGTTTTGTTCCTTTTGCCCGTACCTTTGCACCCTTCGTTGCCGGTGCTGGCAGCATGAATTACAAATATTTCCTGACCTATAATGTAGTAGGTGCATTCGCCTGGATTAGCTCATTTGTCATTTTGGGCTATATGTTTGGCAATATGCCGATCGTTAAGGACAACTTCACTTATCTAATTTTTGGCATCATTATTTTAAGTGTATTGCCAGGTGTGATTGGCTTTATTCAACAAAAGCTCAAAAAAAGTAAAACAGCTTAAGAACTTTTTACATTAAGATTCTTTTACAGCCTATGCTTTTAATCCCAGAGCTTGATTAGGAGTGGGATCAGACAAAGCAGGACAAATAAAGCCGCGCCTTTATAAATGAGGCCGGCTTTTATTTTTTCAGATGGACTGGTCAAAATGGCCTGACCAAAGACCATCCAGAAAATCCCGACCGGAACGGTACTCAAGCTAAAGGCAGCAAAAACCAGAACGAAGTTGGTCGGGCTTTGCCAGGTTTCCATCGGTAAAATCCCGGAGGCCAACAATGCTGCTTTAGGATTTTTTAGGGTAGTTGTAAACATTTGCCAGGGACGTATCTGCGGATGGTTTTTGCTGTAACGTTCTAACTGCTGAGCCTTATATAAATGCAAGGTCATCCAGCCCACACAGATGGTACTCAGTACATAGACCAAGCCTTTAAAATTTGGCCAAATTGGTGACGCCAGATGAATCAACAAGGCCCATACATTAATGGCATAAAAATAGCCGAGCAAAATGGCAGGAAGATAGAGACTGGTTTTGGCCTGCCCCTGCTGATGAGCGGAACTGGCCACCAAGGCATTGGCAGGCCCTGGAACCATCAGCACAGCAATGAGTCCTAAAACAAATAACCAATTTTCAATCATCGCAATGAACTTTTCCGGGCCAAGGTTGTAGCTTAATCAATATGGGAGTGTGATAACAAGCTTATAAATTTCAGATTTTTATACAGTCTGGTCAATTTCCAGTGAGTTTTATCTTAATTTAAGCCATACTTTTCTTGTTTAAAGCAATAAAAAATGCCGACCTGAAGTCAGCATTTATCTGTTTTATATTGAATGATTTATTTAGGCGTTGCCTGCCGAACGATGATCGGACAGTTCTTATAACGCGCGGCCTGTACAATTGCTTCCTGCTCGCCTAAAAGCCGTGCCAGTTCGGTTCTTTTGGTATCGGATGATTGTCCCATATTGACTGAAACACTCGGGCCGATGCCCCAACCACCGCGACTGCCCCAGCCACCGCCAAGACCTACGCCCACACCAACGCCAGTACGTTTTGCTGGCTCAACGCCATTGTCGATATACTGCTGAATACGGTTATATTCACCCTGTAGTTGCGAACAACCCAAAGTCTGATACAGGGTTGGCGACACATAAGTCGGTTTTACCGGCGTTGCACAGGCACTCAGTAATGCAAGTGCAGCAATACTCAGGCTTATTTTCACAAGTTTCATAGCTAACTCGATCTTAATTCTGCTCTATCTCATTGAACAACGATTGATAGGCCTGAGTCAATTTATGATCAGTAGCCAAATGAATCAAAGGCTGATTTTTCTGATGAGATTCTTTCATCAAGATCGACGGCGGCAACATACTGTCAAGCACCGGTAAGCCTTCATCTTTGAGCTGCTGTACCACTTCACGCGGCAATTTGGCCTGTGCCTGAAACTGGTTCACCACAATCCCTTCAATTTCCAGACCTTCATTATGGTCATCCTGGGTTTCAATGACATTTTCAATCAGGGTCTGTAAGGCACGTTTAGAAAATACATCACAGTCAAATGGAATCAGCACGCGGTTTGCCGCAATGAGTGCAGAAAGGGTAAAGAAATTAAACGCAGGTGGTGTATCAATAAACACCCGATCATAATGTCCCGATAGCTGTTGCAAGGCATCTCTTAACTTGTAGATCTTGTGTTTGGACTCCAGTGCATGGGCCAATGCACCCAGCGTTGGACTAGCCGGAATGACATCCAGATGTTTAAAAGAGGATTGATGCACATAACTTTCCAAGCCTTTGCTACGACTTTTTAAAATCGAGCCAATCGCATTGCCGAGTAGGCCCTTGCTTTGCTGATTACCGAGTACATCTTCAAAATAGTTTTCTATATTTGGTTCGAGTGCCGGCTTGTCACTAGAATACGTCGCATCATCGCCCAGCACATACTGGCTAGAGTTGGCCTGCGGATCCAAGTCAATCAATAAGGTTTTTAAGCCCTGATGTGCACTGATTGCTGCCAGATTGACAGTAATACTCGACTTGCCTACCCCACCCTTTTGATTAAATACCACACGTGTACGCATGTCCCCTCCTCACATTTTTAATTACTTTTACCACATTTGTATTTTTTAATTATTTGCATGGACTGGCTGTGCTGATCATCACAGCCAGCTTGCTTTTAGCCAAAATTCGGCTTGATCATTACCAAAGCCAGAATAGACACCAACGAAACTACAGCAATAACTAAGCCAGCCCGACGCTGCGATAGCAAGATAGAATCATCTTTTTTATAGGCTTTGCCTAACGAGGACACCAGTACCAAAAATAAAATGACTTTGGCATAAAACCAAGGCTGTACATCAAAGTCTTTGAGGACGAGCGACACAATGCCGGTCAGTGCAATCACCGTGATAGCTAAATGCTGTAAAGCGACTAGCGCTATACGTGCCACCGGATTAGGTAAATTCCCTTGTGTACCGACAAACAAGGTCAAGGCACGGGCAAAAATGGCGACAATGGCCAGTCCTGCTGCCGACATATGAATAATCTTGACTAAAAGTTGGGTTTCCATCATATCCTCTTAGTTTTTAGGTGCATGTGCACAAGCCGGACTGGTGGTGTCCTGACCAGCCCATTCTTCAGGCAAAAATGCATGAATGGCCAGCGCATGAATTTTGTCTTTTGAAAGCAGATCACCTGCAGCAGCATAAACTTTCTGATGACGCTGGACTGGACGTAAACCGGCAAAAGCCTGACTCACAATCACGGTTTTAAAATGCGATTCTTTTCCCGGGAAATAACCGCCATGACCCGAAGATTCATTCACCACTTCCAAATAGGTTGGGGATAATTGCGCCAAACGATCTTTCAGTTGTTGTTCTAAGCTCATGGCCTGACTCCAATCTTCAAAAATATGGTCTCAGTATACCTTGTTCTGCCGAGTATTTCGGTAATCTGTTCAGATGCAATCCGTTGATTGTGGCGAAAATTTATTGATTTTTATATGAATATTGGTTATTTATTGTCTGGTCTACAGCATTTTGCTTTTATTTTATGCAATTGATGCAAGATTTTTAACAAAGGTGTTGACCACATTTTTGCATGCTGTATTATACACGGCATGCGGGAATAGCTCAGTTGGTAGAGCATAACCTTGCCAAGGTTGGGGTCGGGAGTTCGAGTCTCCTTTCCCGCTCAAAATTTTTTCATTTAGTTTTTTCATTTAAAAAACTTTATAGACTCCGCGGGAATAGCTCAGTTGGTAGAGCATAACCTTGCCAAGGTTGGGGTCGGGAGTTCGAGTCTCCTTTCCCGCTCCAGATTCAAAAAGCCCTCATCGAAAGATGGGGGCTTTTTTATTGTGTTGAATCTCTTATTACCACTATTTTTTAGTAAAGATTGTAAGCGTCCGCTGAATCCCATACCTATTTTTTAATTCGATTTAGGTTTCCAGCAGTGCGGCAGCAATTCTTCAATTTGGGTCACTTTGTGTGTCGGTAACCTTTTCAGCACATCACTTAAATAGGCATACGGATCCAAGCCATTCAGCTTTGCTGACTGGATTAAAGTCATGATGTTTGCCGCTCGCTGACCACTGCGCAGCGAACCTGCAAACAGCCAGTTCTTGCGTCCCAACGCCCAGGGACGCATCTGATTGTCGGGTAGTCAGACGCAGTTACCTACGTCCAACCCCCTAAGAACCGTGCATGCGAGTTTCCCAGCACACGGCTCAAGCCTCTGCTAAGGCGCCATTCGGCACCCGGTTATACATCGTTGACATTGGCAAATTGAACACTCCTTGGACAATACAGATGGTAAATCTCAAGATTAGCAACTGCATCCGTTCCACCATGACTTAGCTTCACAATATGACGGCTGTGCCATGGTGTATCTTTGGTGACTGGTTTAAGACAGGCGCAGCAGCGACCACCTTGTTTTAGCCACACCCGATACAGCTTGGCTCGCCCCTTTGCGGAGACCAGCATTCTTTTACCCCATCGGGATTCGAAGTACTCATCCCATGCGGGGTCATGAGGGTTAGCAGCAGCCTTGATCTTGATATGTCGCACAATTGGCGTGTCCGAGGCAGACACTAATGTGTATTGTCGCTTCCGACCATCAGCGGACTGTTCATCACATGAGAACACCCATCGACGCGCTCCTTGTACTTTGAAATACCGATCTTTGACCCATCGGAGTGTTTTGCGAGGGTGGCGACGTACCGCCCATCGCCAGAGCATTTCCCACACTGCGCTGTCTACCTGGTTGAAAACCTTCTTGGCAACGACATAACTATGATAGTTGGCCCAACCCCTTAGAATAGGGTTGAGCAAACCGATCAAAGTGGCCTGTCGTGTCGC
>NZ_JBLVOM010000027.1:0-15845 GCF_053543775.1 Acinetobacter endophylla
CCTTCCTGTAAATCACTTTTGATTTCTCGGTAACACATTTCTATTTCCCAGCGCTGGGCATAAAGCTTCGCCAAGCCTATCAGTGGATATGCCTTTGAATCCATTAATGAAGTGATATAACGTCTAATTTTCCCTGCCTGCTCAACTTCAATCAAACGCGCTTCCCAATATTCTCCTAATGATGGATTTAGCTTCCTGGCTCTAGCTGAAAGAGGCATTTTGATTTGAAAGTCATGCGGGGAATTACGTTTAATGATCTCATAGCGTAAATTATCTTTTGCTCTCATTAACCAATGACTGGCTTCTACTCGTGTTTGCCAGTCAATCAAGAAATCAGCAGAGAAATAGGCTCGATCAAACAAGGTAATACTATGCGATGGAGGACATAATCGATTTGCCAGTGTAAGTTCACCCTGATCCATGCTACCTATTTGGGCATCAATGATTTCATGGGTGCTGGTATTTACCAGGCAGGTTGCTCTCACTTGTGGATAAGGGGCTGCAGCGGTTTTACCCTTAGATGAGCCAAAGTGTTCAAAATTCTCGTCTGTATAAGGCATAGACCAAACCACCCCGTCAACAGCACATACACTAAGGCCATGAAAGTTTGAGTATTGCTGTTGGGATTCTTCAAACCAGGCTTGGCTGAGTAGAGAAAACAAGGTATTCAAGGGCTCTCGTCCTAAACGTTGTCGTGCTTGCACTGCTGCACTGGGGACACAATATTCTGTTGTACCAAACACAAGTTTTAGTTGCTCTACGACATACCCGATCGGTTGATCTCGAAATAGGGCAAGCCCAATTACCAGCCATACCACATGTTCGGCAGGTAATTTTCTTCTCCTGATAGAAGCCTTACCTGTTTGATGTAGGCTTTCTTTAATCCAGTTTAAATCAATGAGTTCACTGAAATGGCTGAGTGAAGGCAAAGAATGTTGAAGGGTGCAATCTAAATTTTCAGATAAAGTCATAAAAAAAATGAGCGTATTGGCATACACTCATTTTTACTACATTTTTCTAATGTCTGCTTAACTGACTGGCATTACCTCATTGGGTGCTTTTTTATTAAGGTGATTCAGTCAAAATCAGATTGATTTAGACCGTGCGGCGTTTGGTCACCATATTATAAATAAACAGAATAATCACAGCACCAATCACGGAAGCAATCAGACCTGCTGCGGAATCTGCTGAATACAGACCGAGCATACGCCCACCAAAAGTCGCCAATAAGGAGCCGGCAATACCCAGTAAGGTGGTCATGATAAAACCTGCCTTATCATTACCCGGATGAATGGCACGTGCAATCAGACCTGCTACAAAACCAATAACGATCGCTACAATAATTGTCCACATATGCATACTCCTTCTTATCATGTCTTTGTTTTCACATCTGTTTAATCATCTTGAAACAAAGTCAGGATCATAAAAAGTTGAATCCTGAAACGAGATGTTATTTTTTGTTCCCGGTTTTCTCTCTATTTGAAGTATAAAAAAAGTGGCTTATGCCACTTTTTTTAACCTGATTTTAAAGACCGATTTCACCAATAAATGGCAGGTGACGGTACTTCTGGTCATAGTCTAAGCCATAACCCACGATAAATTTATCTTCAACCTCAAAGCCCATAAATTCGACCTTCAAATCGATTTCACGACGCGATGGTTTACTTACCAAAGTACACAGTTGAATCGAATTGGGTTCACGGGTTTGCAGGATTTCAAGTACCTTGCTTAAAGTGTTGCCTGAATCAATAATATCTTCAACGACTAACACATCTTTACCACGGATTTCACCGTCTAAATCTTTCAGGATTTTTACATCACGTGACGATACCGTGCCACCGCTATAACTGGACACAGTCATGAAATCCAATTCATGCGGTTTTGAAATCACACGACATAAATCAGCCATAAAAATCACTGAACCACGTAATAAACCGATGAGCACAAGTTCTTTGTCACTATTGGCATAGTGTGCATTGATTTGAGCACCAAGCTCTTTGACTTTAGCTTGAATTTCTTCAGCGGAAATCATTACGCTCATTTGGACGGTCATGGGTAGATACCTAAAAAGTAAAAATAGCAAAATAAAAAAGGTGTTGACCTGCAACACCTGAATACGTCGCAATTTTAATACATCCCTAGCAGAGATGCACCTGTTTTGCTGGCTGTAAATGTAATCATTTTTTAGCCGCGGCTGAATCGCGTTTCAGTAAAAAAACACAGCCCAGCGCCATTGCAGACAGGAGCAAGTATTGACGATGGCGGGGTTTTGTCGCTTTATTCACTGGCTGCTGCTTTGACATAGACGGCTACTCCATAGACATAGGTGGCTGCAATATTACGGTCATCGCCAAGCATGGTCAGTGCAAAAAATGCATCTTCAATATTTTTAGCTTTGCTCTGGCGTAACTGCTGTAAGGCAGTGGTATTGAGATTCAGCACCACAAAGTCGGCTTCTTTGCCAATATTAAAGTTCCCCAGGCGATCATCTAGACTCAAGGCTTTGGCACCGCCTAAAGTGGCATGATATAAGGCTTCAAAGGCAGAAAGTTTTTCACCCTGCAACTGTTGCACCTTATAGGCTTCATTCAGGGTTTGCAGCTGATTAAATGATGTTCCTGCTCCAATGTCTGTGCCTAAGCCGACTTTTACCCCTTTGTCCCAGGTCTTTTTCAGGGGAAATAAGCCACTACCCAGGAATAGATTTGAGGTCGGACAGAAAGCAATGGCTGAGTCGGTCTGATGCATACAATCCCACTCCTCATCTTCCAGATGCACGCAATGCGCGAAAACGGATTTGCTGCCGGTTAAACCATAATGATGATACACATCCAGATAACCTTCACGTTCAGGAAAGAGTTCTTTTACCCAAGCAATTTCATTTTTATTTTCACTTAAATGGGTATGTACATAGACATCCGGATATTCGGCTTTGAGCTGTCCGGCTTTTTGTAGTTGTTCAGGTGTTGAGGTTGGTGCAAAGCGTGGAGTAATCGCATACAGGTTCCGCCCCTGTCCGTGCCATTTTTTAATCAGCGTTTTAGAGTCAATATAAGCCGTTTCTGCTGTATCCGTCAGCGCTTCCGGTGCATGACGGTCCATCAGGACTTTACCCGCAATCAGACGCATATTGCGTGTGGTTGCGGCATTAAATAAAGCATCTACGGATTCAGGATGAACGGTACAAAAGACCAGTGCAGTGGTGGTGCCGTTTTTAAGCAATTCCTGCACGAAAAATTCGGCAATTTTTTCGCTGTAGGATGCATCTTGGAACTGGATTTCAGTGGGGAATGTATAGGTATTTAACCATTCCAGCAGTTGTTCACCATAAGCCCCGACCATTTCGGTTTGTGGGAAATGAATATGGGTGTCGATAAACCCGGGAACAATCAGTTGATCTGGATAGTGCTGTAATTCAGCATTGGTAGGAAGTCGTGACTGCCCTTCTTGCCAAGGACCAAACCACTGGATTTTACCTTCGTGAATGATGACTAAACCATCTTCTACATATCGCACTTGGTCGTGTATATCACGTGCTTGGGCAACTGTATTCTGAATGTCGAGGAAGCGACCACGGATCGCTGTCGTTGCAATTACAGAAGACATTTTAAACCTACGCTTTTTGATTTTTTCGATTGATTGTAGCTGAAAAAATTGCCATGTTTGTATGAACATTCATATTTAAATAGTGATCCAGATTCTTCTATGACCCCATCCAATTATTATGATCAATTTCAACAGATCGTACGTGCGCAGCCGACATTAATGCGCATCTTGCATCAGTTAGCACAATTACACTCTGACGCTTATGTCGCAGCGGGTGTGTTACGTCATGTGATCTGGGCGCATTTACATGGATGGGAATATGAAATAAATCATACTGAGGTCGATGTGATTTTCTATGATGAAAATGAGCAGGCTCGCGTTATAGAACAGCAACTTGCAGATCGGTTAAAAGAGTATTTTCCAGATATCCGTTGGGATGTGACTAATCAAGCCTTTGTACATGAGTGGTATCGTACCGATCAAAATGAAAATATTGAGCCTTTAACTTCAATTAGTCATGCGCTGTCATTATGGCCAGAAACTGTCACGGCCTTGGCACTGCGTCTGAAAGATGATGAATTGGAGTTGATCGCTCCTTTCGGTTTAGCAGATTTATTTGAGTTAAAGCTGCGTTGGAATCCGAATTTAGTCAGTTATGCCGTGTTTGAGCAACGCATGCTGAGCAAACAGTTTTTACAAAAATGGCCCAAATTATCCCTGATAGAACAATAAAAAAAAGCCTGCTGATGCAGGCTTTTTTGATGATTACTTTTTACAGGGTGGTTTCGTTATATTTCTTGCTATGACGAATCGACAAGATCGCGGTCACAGTCAGGACAATCACAATAAAGCTCAAAGAAATCCAGATCGGCATATGGAACACATCCAGCATCAGCATTTTAAAGCCGATAAAGACCAGAATGATCCCGAGACCATAAGGCAGATAATGCATTTTTGAGGCTGCGCCCGAGAGCAGGAAGAACATCGCGCGTAGGCCTAAAATCGCCATCAGGTTTGCGGTAAGGACAATAAAGGGATCGGTGGTGACGGCAAAAATAGCTGGAATAGAATCGACGGCAAAGATCACATCAGAGGCTTCAACCAGGATCAGGACCAAGAACAACGGCGTTGCCCAGAGCAAACCATTCTGACGGACAAAGAATTTGTCGCCCTGAAGTTGCGGGGTAATACGCATATGTTTACGTAGCCATTTCAGAATCGCCATATCTTCAATATTGCTGTCTTCTTCATGCTGACCACGAAGGAATTTGAAGCCGGTATACACCAGGA
The DNA here is from genome assembly GCF_053543775.1 of Acinetobacter endophylla. Taxonomy (NCBI): domain Bacteria; kingdom Pseudomonadati; phylum Pseudomonadota; class Gammaproteobacteria; order Moraxellales; family Moraxellaceae; genus Acinetobacter; species Acinetobacter endophylla. The sequence goes on from NZ_JBLVOM010000027.1 coordinate 4,837, forward strand.
ACGCACCGAAGATATACAGAATCCAAGAGAATTCCTGTACAAACCAGGCGCCAATAAAAATAAAGATGGTTCTGAGTACAATCGCACCCAGTACGCCATATAACAGCAGTTTACGTTGCAGTGCGGGTGGAATGGCAAAGGCCGCGAAGATCATCAGCCAAACAAAGACGTTATCAATCGCCAGGGATTTTTCCAGCAGATAACCGGCAAAGTATTCCATGACCTTGGCATTGGCAATTGCCGTGCCTGCGGTCTGTTCCAGATACAGCCATAAGCCGCCACCAAATAAAGTCGCGACACTGACCCAGGCAATACTCCAGTATGCAGCAGTACGGACTTTAACTTCCTGACCATGCTGATGCTTAAAGCCGACAAAATCGATTACCAGCATGACTGCGACAATCGCGAAAAAGACGAGATACAGCCAGAGTGTACCAATGGTTTCCATGTGAATTCTCCACATCGGACGACTGGCCATAAAAAAACCTTGACCAGTTGCCAGATGAAAAACATCTATAACAACATGATCAAGGTCTTGCCTACATCTTACTGTTTCACTTTTTTATATAAAGTGTGACTTCAAGATGCTCAGATACCGACTTTTTGCAAAGTGTAATGACGATATTCTGACACGTTTAAAAATTGAAATTTCATTCTTAAACGCTTGGAGGAGGCTACTCCCCTTGTTCAAACTAAATTTTGTTTGAGCGGTAGCTCAATGTGCAGCAAGCATGACAGATTTTTGCTAAGACTACAATTTCATTTACAAAAATCATGCTTCAAGGTGCTTTCTTACCTAAGAAATCCGGACGCTGAATCAGATATAAGCTGATCAGAAAACCTAGGCTAGCCAAGATGGCTCCTACCCAGCCAATACTATGTAATCCGATATGTGCCGTTACCAGACCGCCGAGTAAGGCACCGCCGCCAATCCCGACATTGTACAAACCTGAAAAAATCGCCATGGCGACATCAGTCGCATCGGAAGCCAGATTTAAGGTCTTGGCTTGTAGGGCCAGACTAAACCCAATAATGCTGATGCCCCAGATTAACGCTAGGCTATTGAGCTGAATTACACCCTGAGACAGGGGCAGCAATAACAGCAGCGAGATCCCTAGCCCGAGTGTAAATAGCGGAATGGTGAGTCGGGGAAAATGCGGTGCAAAGCGGCCAAATACATAAGACCCGATCAGGCCCGCACCGCCATAAATCAGCAATAAGCTGGTGGTCTGTGCAGAGCTGAATTGCGCAATATTCAGCGCAAAGGGTTCAATATAACTATAGGCGGTAAATTGCGCACTAATCACAAGCACGGTAAGCGCAAAGACCAGCATCAGGCTGGGACGTTTTAGCAAGCTTTTTAAACTGCTGAGTGAACCTGAATTAACACTTGGCAATAAAGGCAAGGTTTTGGCCAGCAGTACGCAGACCACGCTTGCCACAACTGCGATCAAGGCAAAACTATTGCGCCAGCCATAGGCCTCCCCGATCATCCGGCCAAAGGGAATTCCCAAGACCATCGCCATGGCGGTACCGGTAGCCAATAAGCCCAGTGCCTGAAACTCTTTGCCCTTTGGCGCAACCCGCACAGCAAGCGATGCCGTAATTGACCAGAACAGTGCATGCGCCACGGCAATACCAATCCGGCTCAACACCAGAATGCTAAAGCTCCAGGCAAAATAGGACAGCACATGACTGAAAATAAACACCGCAAATAAAACCATCAGCAGAAAGCGCCGTTCAATATTTTTGGTCAGTAACATCATTGGCAAAGAAAGCAGCGCCACGACCCAGGCATAAATCGTCAGCATCCACCCGACCTGAGTGGGTGACATGGAAAAACTTGCGCCAATATCACTTAATAGCGCCACCGGGATAAATTCGGTGGTATTGAAAATAAAGGCAGCAGAGGCTAAAGCAATCACACAGACCCATTGACGTGTCACCGAGGAGGTGGAAGAAGAGCTGGACATACATATCTGATAAAAAGAACCGGCCGGCAGTTTAAACCTGTTGAGCAAAATGCGGTATTGGTCAGAAGGACAGATTCACAATCCTTTAAAAGAAATCTAACAATAGAGCAGGGAAAAATATGTCAGTCTGGCTTAAAAACAAGGAGAGGATCGGCATGTTGATCGAGCATCAGCAACAGGGCACTGGAGGTTTATGGTTTGTAGAGCCAAATGAAAAACGTCTGGCAGAAATGAGTTATTCCAGAGTAAATGAAGATCAATTAGTGATTGAACACACTTGGGTCGATGACAGCCTACGCGGACAGCACGTCGGGTATTATCTGGTCGAGACCGCTGTGAATTTTGCCCATGAACACGGCATCAGGATTATTCCAAAATGCTCTTTTGCCAAATCTGTGTTCGAGCGAGAGCCTCGCTTTAATGATGTTTTATAATTTAAAAATGACAACAAAGGTTTAGATTCGTATGGAAATCAAATATCAAGATTCAAAACGCGGTGGTGTATTTTTTATGGAAGATCAAGGACGCCGCCTGGCCGAGATCACTTATCAATGGCGGGGCGATGCCGTCATCATTGCCGATCATACCTGGGTCGATGATTCCTTGCGTGGCCAAGGTATTGCCCGAAAAATGCTGGATGTACTGGTCGATTTTGCCCGTGAAAAAAGTTTAACCATCATCCCGCAATGTTCCTATGTGGATGTCATGTTTAAACGTGACCGTAGTCTGGCAGATGTCGCGGCAACGACTATTTAACCATCCAAGGGGATTTCCCGAAAGATAAATGCAATCTTTCTTTCAAGGCAGGAATCAATATAACCTGTAACAGGGTATATAAACCGAAACCTGCCATCACCCCGGTCATCGCCCAGAAAATTTCTTCAAACTGTTGCAGCATCACTAAAATTGCCATAATCAGCAGGTAACTGGCATGAAAATAAATACGATGCCCAACAAATTTCAAGATCGTCCAGCTAATAAAAATTGAACTGATCAGCAGATTGGTTTGAGCGCTGAATTGCCAGTCATTTAAAGTGATGATCAGGATAAAACACATACATAACAAGGCGAGGGTTAAAATCAGATCTTTTAACATCAAGTGATCCTCATGTTCATGGTAGGTGTATGAAAATATTCGTTTAATAATTTAGGCACTATTGTTAAAAGTTTAGTCCAGAAATGCAAACTGAAAACCGTGTAAGCAAAAACGGATATTTGCTTAAAAAATGGTCGACTTAATTTAAAATTATTGATTAAATTGTGGTTTTAATTCTTCCCTCTAGTGAGATGGCATGATGCTACAGCTTTGCTATGCCAGTGAACGCATAGAATCTGAACAAGAGTTGTTACAAGATTTGAGTGATATTTTGGCCACTGCCCGGAAGTTCAATCTTCAGCATCAGATTCATGGGGTGTTGTATTATTCCCATGGCAAATTTTTCCAGTGCCTTGAAGGTCAGGCTGAAGTAGTGGAAAGTTTATTTCAGAGCATTTGTCGGGATCCCCGCCATCACAATATCTTGCGTTTTGCAGATGCGATGGTAGAGCATTCCCATTTCTCGGAATGGTCAATGAAATATGTGCATAAACACAGTGAAATTTCTTCTTTATTTTCACGTTTAGGTTTGAAGCAATTTGATCCGCATGCCTTACAGCAGTCAGGAATTGCCGAATTCCTCAAAGTACTGTATCGCCTGGAAGAAAATCAGGCCAGTCTGGCATCGCCAAAAGGTTATAAGCAGCGTGGTTATGTCCCCTATTTTTGATCTGATGGATCAAAGCTGAAAATAAAAAAGTCCGCATGGCGGACTTTTTTGTCTGATGTGGATTAGGTCATGTCAATCATGACTTTTAAGGCCTTTTCATCAGAGGCATGTTTAAAGACATCATAGGCTTTTTCAAAATCGGAAAATTTAAAATGATGGGTCGCCAGTTTTTCTAGGGGCAATTTGCCGGAACAGCAGGTTTTCAGCAGCATGCCTGTGGTATTGGCATTCACCAGACCGGTGGTGATGGTCAGGTTTTTAATCCAGAGTTTGTTCAGTTCAAAACTTACCGGTTTACCATGCACGCCGACGTTGGCAATATGCCCGCCCTCTTTCACGACATGCTGGCAAATATTCCAGGTGGGTTCTACCCCTACTGCTTCAATGGCACAGTCAACCCCGCGTCCATCGGTAATCTCTAGGATCTTTTGAATGGCATCTTCTTTAGCAGAGTTGATGGTATGTGTTGCGCCGACAGTCTTGGCAAATTCCAGCCGGTTATCATCCATATCCACCATAATAATATTGGCAGGTGAATAGAACTGTGCGGTGAGCAGACAGCTCATGCCGATTGGTCCTGCTCCGACAATCGCCACATTGTCGCCCGGTTTGACATCGCCATATTGCACGCCAATTTCATGTGAAGTTGGCAGGATATCTGAAAGGAATACGGCCACATCTTGATTCAGGCCTTCGGGTAAATGATAGAGTGAGGTATCGGCAAAGGGCGTACGTACATATTCGGCATGGGTGCCGTCAATCATATAACCCATGATCCAGCCGCCTTCATTGCGGCAATGTGCATACAGCTGTTTCTGGCAGTTTTCACAGGTTCCGCAGCGGCTGACACAGGAAATAATCACCCGGTCGCCCTTTTTGAAGTTCTGCACGGCGGAACCGACTTCTTCCACAATACCAATGCCTTCGTGACCTAAAATACGCCCGTTAAAGCTGCCCTCTTTTCGTGTGGCCTCCTGCTCAATTTCCGGGTTTTTACCTTTCCAGATACCCAAGTCGGTACCACAGATGGTGACTTTTTCGAGTTTAATGATGGCATCGCCGGGATGCAAAATGGTGGGAACTGGACGGTCTTCAAAGCGGATATCATTTGCGCCGTAATAGACCATCGCTTTCATCGTTGTCATGACACATCTCCTAATGGAGTGAGGAATGAGAATGACCTGACTCAGCGAGAATAATGAACGCCTCGATTGCTTTTATACAGTGACAGCGATGGGCTGATTCATGATCTGGCTTTCAGGCCTATAAATACCTGTGTTCTTCCCGATTGTGCCTTGAGTGATAGGGTGCTGCAATGAGTCTTGTGTACAGATTGCAACAAAAAATCATCAAGGATAGTTCAGAGATAAATCTGCTCTTTGGGTTAATATTTAAATCATAGGATTGCAGGATCAGAACAGTCCTTCACTTTTTCTCAATCAACGTTTTAATACGCTAAAAAAAAGCCCGCTAGGCGGGCTTCTTCACTTCACTTAAATCTGTTTTATGCTTGTAAAACAGTGATCAGCTTCTGATGCAAACCGCCAAAACCGCCATTCGACATAATTACTACGGCATCGCCCTCGCCTGCTTCTGCCACCACAGTCTGAATGATGTCATCCAGTGTGCGTGCAACTTTGGCCTTGTTTGGCGCAGCCTCAATGACCGGTTGCAGATCCCAGTCCAGTCCTTCCGGTTGATACCAGATCACTTCATCGGCCAGACGTGCTGAATGAGCCAAGCCATCTTTATGACTACCCATGCGCATGGTATTGGAGCGCGGTTCAATAATTGCCCAGAGTTTGCGTTCACCCAGACGTTTGCGCGCACCTTCTAAGGTCGTATCAATCGCTGTCGGATGATGGGCGAAGTCATCATAAACCTCGATACCACGAACAGTGCCTAACAGTTCCATACGGCGTTTCACCCCACCAAAATTCGACAGCGCTTCACAGGCGGTTTCAATTGATACGCCAACATGTTCAGCAGCGGCAATGGTGGCCAAGGCATTGGCCACCGAATGCTGCCCGGTCATATTCCACTGTACTTCGCCTTTGACAACGCCCTGTTGCAGGACTTTGAAATGTGAACCATCTGCTGACAATTGTTCGGCATAAAGTTCAGATTTTGCGTTGGCATCCAGACTGGTGCGCACTACAGGTGTCCAGCAGCCCTGCTCCAGCACTTCATCAATATTGCTTTCAGTAATCGGCGCGATAATCCGGCCTTCACTTGGAATGGTACGAACTAAATGATGGAACTGCTTTTGAATCGCTGCCAGATCATCAAAGATATCGGCATGGTCAAATTCCAGGTTATTTAAAATTGCTGTTTTTGGATGGTAATGCACGAACTTGGAACGCTTGTCGAAGAAAGCGGAATCATATTCATCGGCTTCGACACAGAAATATTTCCCACCACCGAGACGCGCACTTTCCGAAAAGCCCAATGGCACACCGCCAATCAGAAAACCTGGCTCCAGACCGGCTTGATCCAGTACCCAAGCCAGCATCGTGGTGGTCGTGGTTTTACCATGTGTTCCGGCGACACCCAGCACGTGTTTACCTTGCAGAACATGATCAGCCAGGAACTGCGGACCTGAAATATAAGGCAGACCTGCATTCAGCATATATTCGACTGCATCAATACCACGCTTCATGGCATTGCCGACGATTACCAGATCCGGATGAGGCTGTAAATGACTGCGGTCATAACCCTGTATTAAAGTGATGCCCGCATTTTCAAGTTGGGTCGACATGGGTGGATACACATTCAGGTCTGAACCTGTTACCTGGTGGCCCAGATCGCGTGCAAGTAGCGCTAACGAGCCCATAAAGGTGCCACAAATACCCAAAATATGCAGATGCATCTACTTTACTCCGTTCCTGTCTGACCCATCACTTTATATTGGTGCTGTTGTCATGATTTATTCAATTTGCAAGCAACGATAGCAAGGCTTTAGCTGAAAAGATAGTGAAAATTCTGGCCTTGTTGTGGGATTTTTTAAATCCTGTTTCACGGATAAATTCAAAGAAAATTTCAAAGCGATGCAATATCTTTTCGCCAAATAAACCGTAAAATAAGTTCGACTTTTTTGCAGAGTGCATGCAAATGCTGCCGGCTTTATTTCTTCTGGTAATTGCCAACTGTTTTATGACCCTGGCCTGGTATGGGCATTTAAAATTTTTGCCGCATGATGCACCGCTCTGGCAAGCGATTTTGTTCAGCTGGGCCATTGCCCTGTTTGAATATAGCCTGATGATTCCAGCGACCAAATTACTGGCGCAGCAAGGCCTGGCAGTCGGTCAAATGAAAATCACCCAGGAAGTCGTGACCTTACTAGTCTTTGTTCCTTTTATGATTTTTATGTTTAAACAGCCCTTTAAACTGGATTATCTCTGGGCCGCTTTATGTCTGTGTGGATGTGTCTATTTTGTCTTCCGTACCCCTTAACTTGATCTAATGGCTCAGCTGAATCAGGGGGAAATGGCTTCTAAATTCAGAAAGTAATTTCTGCCGATCCGGTTCAAATTCCAGTTTATTCAGGCAGCGTTGGATTAATTCAATCGCCATTATTTCTGCAGCCTGTTTTAGTTCAGGTTCGGGTACATTATGTTGAATCATCGCTAAACATTTCAATATTCTCTGATTGAATTCAATACAACCCACACAATCTCGGGCCATTGGTGCAAAACTACTGTAAATCAAATCCCCGAGATCAAAGATATCCACACTGATATGCGGACAATCCCGCTCCGGTAAATCTTCAGCGGCCTTGCTGTCAATCAGGATTCGGGTTAAGGCATCAACGGCATTAATCGCTGATCCAACATCGTTCACTGCGGGAGACATCGCTTTCTGCCCCACTTCGCTCATCACCACCACACCAAAACGCGGGTCCTGTAAAAAGCTGCGATTGGTTTCAATGATTACATGATTCAAAATGGAGTTTCGGATCTCCTGCTGCTGTTCCGGGCTGAAAGCGCGGTCGCTATATACCTCTGCCAGTGCCGTCATCGGATCCAGAAATTTTCCGGGTAGCTGGGGAAGATGGATATGCAGCTGTTGGCTGACGGCCAGTTGCTCCAGTCCTTCACTATTAAAATTGGTGAAATAGCCGGTCTGGGTACTAAAAACATGAAAGGCAGCTGCTTGCTCTGGACGTTGTCCGGTGGCACCAAAATTCGGCTGATGTCGAAACTCCGCCAAGGCCGTAGAAGCAGCGACTTCAATTTTGTGAATGGTGGTGGTGAGGTTGCCCAGTTGCGACAGGGTGTGTACCCAGCGAATCAGGATATAAATCAGGTACATCAATACCAAAATGGTACTGATAAACAGTACAAATCTACCTGCAGGACCATAATAGCCAAGCCCGAGCGCAATCTTGGCAATTACAGCATAAATAAAAGCCGAGATAAAACTGCTGATAGCAAGGCGGGTATTGTCATCACTCATCATCAGCTGATAGGCACGTGGTGTCCCGCTGGATGAGGCAGACGCAAAGGCTGCGACCATAATCGACAGGGAAAAAGTGGTGACTGCCAGCATGCTGGAAGCAATAATATCTAGCAGGCTGCTCAGGGTTTCAATACTGATATTGGGAACAGTGCTGGTCGGGATGAAATAGCGACTGGCGATTGCAAACAGCGAGAAAAAGGTCGCAAAGAGGGCGCCAAGGGCCGGCATCAGCCATAAGTTTTCTGAGGGGTTCTGTAGCCAGATTTTTAGTTTGTACCACATAAAAATGCCCTGCCAATGTATAGGTTTTAGTATTAAGTTATTCATTGCAAAAAAGTTTTATCTTGATAGTTATACTTTTTTTAATGTGATGTATGTCCTATTTTTGTATTTTTAGCCGCAAAATTATCTTTTTATTTTCGACTATTTTCCAAACAGATAATTTTAATTCTTAATTGTTGAGCTGAACTTTAGACCAAATCAATTTCAGTCTATAATGAGTACTCCTATTCAAGCTTGGCTCTCTCGTCGAGATTTATCTTTTCTCACTTTAATCTCTGGAAAATTTGCAATGAATGCGGCTGCTGCACAAGATACTCCTCTCGTAGGTATTATCATGGGTTCTCAATCAGATTGGGCAACTCTCGAACACACTGCCAATATGCTCAAGCAGCTTGGTGTCCCATTTGAAGCCGAAGTTGTTTCTGCACATCGTACTCCAGACCGCCTGTTTGAATATGCTGAACAAGCGCGTGATCGTGGTATTCAGGTAATTATTGCTGGTGCAGGTGGCGCAGCGCATTTACCGGGGATGTGTGCGGCGAAAACTGATCTGCCAGTTTTGGGTGTACCTGTGAAATCTTCGATTTTAAACGGTGTTGATTCATTGCTGTCTATTGTGCAAATGCCAGCCGGTATTGCAGTCGGTACCTTGGCCATCGGTCCTGCCGGTGCAACCAATGCTGCCATTATGGCGGCGCAAATTCTGGGTTTGACGCGTCCAGAGATCGCAAAAAATGTTGCAGATTTCCGTGTAGCGCAAACAGATAAAGTCGCAAGTAACAATATTCCAGGCCAGGCTTAAGTCGAGATACAGATTATGGATAAAACCATCGGTATTTTTGGTGGCGGTCAGCTGGGTCGTATGATGGCGCAAGCGGCACTTCCATTAAATATTCAATGTACATTTTTTGAAGCCAGCACAGACTGTCCTTCTGCTGCTTTGGGTCCGGTGATTTCGAGCCAAGCTGAAAATGGTCTGCAAGACTTTATTAACAGTGCAGATGTATTTAGCCTTGAGTTTGAAAATACGCCACTTGCAGATGTTGATGTACTGACGCAAAGCAAGCAACTGCATCCGCCGCGTCAGGCTTTGGCGATTGCCCAGCATCGTCTGTCTGAAAAAGCCTTGTTTGATGAACTGGCTATTCCGGTTGCACCGTACAAAGCGGTCACTTCACTGGAAAGCTTACAGGCTGCTGTAGCTGAACTGGGCTTGCCGATCGTACTGAAAACTTCGCGTGGCGGTTATGATGGCAAAGGTCAATTTGTTTTACGTTCGGCCGATCAGATGGATCAGGCCTGGGCAGAATTGGGCCCTGCGGGTGAACTGATTGCTGAAAGTTTCGTGACTTTCTCGCGTGAAGTTTCAATCATTGCAGTACGCGGCCAAGATGGTGATGTTAAAACCTGGCCATTGGCGGAAAATCATCATCATAACGGCATTCTGTCGCACTCGATTGTGCCGGCACCGAACAGTGCAGATTTGCAGCCGGTGGCGCAAGATTACATCACTCGTCTGCTGAATCACTTGAACTATGTCGGTGTGCTGACCCTTGAGCTGTTTGTGACAGACAATGGCCTATATGCCAACGAGATGGCACCACGTGTGCATAACTCGGGTCACTGGTCGATTGAAGGTGCAGTATGTTCGCAGTTTGAAAACCATGTGCGTGCCGTGGCAGGTTTACCTTTAGGTTCAACTGAAGTGATCCGCCCAACTGTCTTGGTGAACATCATTGGTCAGCATCCGAAATCTGCAGATGTACTTGCTCTGGAAGGTGCACATTTGCATCTTTACAACAAGTCAGAGCGCGAAGGCCGCAAGATTGGTCACATTACCCTGATGCCAAATGACAGCGCGCAATTGTCTGTGCTTTGCCGCCAACTGGCGAAAATTTTACCGAATCCATTGGCATTGAGCGAAGATATGACCATCTAGGCTTTAACTTGCTGATAAAAAAAGCGATCACTTCGATGATCGCTTTTTTATTTGTCTGCTTTCAGGCATGATTGCGCCTCTTTAAAAATGCCTGCCATTGGTCGGATCAGTTTTTAAATCAATTGCTTATAAACTGATCAATTGAGTATAAATATACCAATTCAATAAAATCTTATTTACCGCTGAATTTTGTCATATTCATTTGTGGATAAGCCTAAAATCAAAGTTTGAATTTAAAACTGGAAAGTGGTTTTGAATTTAAATTCATAAAAACAAATTCAAATTTAGGTGGTGTTTTAAAAAGTATGCTGACATTAAATGAAGCCATTATTGATGTAAAAGAAGGTTAAGTCGAAGGCTTTAAAATGGTTTTCAAGCTTTTTGGAGAAATTACAACTTCTTCTAAAACCACGCCTTATTCGATGCCTTATTTTGCAATTATTACCTTCAATTCCTACAGTAAAAAACTTACCAATACTTTGCTTGCAGTTTTTAAAAGCAGTGATGAAACTGTCCCAATGATCACTTGCAATTCGGGTGTAGTGAATACCTAATTGTTTAAGCTTTGTCTTCAACCTTTGGACTGTAGCT
>NZ_JBLVOM010000028.1:0-1222 GCF_053543775.1 Acinetobacter endophylla
GATGGTGCGTGAAAGCCGGCTGATCGCGGATCTGTTATTACGAGAAGCGACTCCAGAACAATGGCATCAGGCAATTCAGATTGACAATATTCTGCAAAAAAGAACGCCTGCTTCAGCCCAACGTAACGCCACTGCCATTCGTAAGCGTCTTGAGCGCTTAGAGCCTGATTTCTGGAAAGCTTTGCGTGATGGGGATGATGAGCTGGCGACCCAGGTGGCTTTTTGTGGCGCACTGGAACGCAACCTGTTGCTGCTTGAGTTTATGGAAACGGTGATGAGGGATGCCTATATCTCCCAGGCGCAACACTTGGACAGTTATATCTGGTCAGATTTTTTGGATGAACGCTCACAACGCGATCCGGATATCTGTGATTGGAAAGAGTCCAGCAAGAAAAAAATGGGGCAGGTGGTGTTTCGCATGCTGGCAGAAGCCGGTTACTTAAAAAGTACCCGTAAGCTGGAGTTGCAGCGCGTGATCGTCAGAGCAGAACTGCGTAGCCTGTTGGAAGAACATTATAAACAACGCATTAAAAGATCTATGGAAGTGTCGGTATGGACGCGTTAGTTGTAGAGGGGCAGCAATGAGTCAAAAAATACATGAGCGTCTGAACCAGATTCCAGAGCGAATTCTTTCCACTGAGTTTCTCACTGGACAAGGATTGGGTAATGAAATTGGCTTCTGGATTTTTGATTATGCACCTGAAGATGAGTTGAAAGTGCGCGAATATCTGCATTTTCTAGACGGGATGCTGGAGAAAAAACACAGTCAGCTGAAGGTGGTGAATATCAACCTGCTGCAAGCCGTGGTGGATTATCTGGCTGAGCGTAACTTCATCGATAAAGCCATTCAAATGCAAAAAGCCAAAGGCGATGAAGCGCTGCTCAAAGCCTTAAAGGGCCCACTGCATATGGATAAGTTCGCGCCGTATCTGGTGAGTAAATATGCCACCAATGCGCAAGATATTGTGTTGATGACTGGGGTTGGGTCGGTTTGGCCACTGTTACGTGCCCATCACTTATTGAATAGTTTGCATTCGTTACTGGGGCATAAGCCAGTGGTGCTGTTTTACCCAGGTTATTACGACGGTCAAGCGATGAGTTTATTTGGAAAAATTCCAAGCAATAATTACTACAGAGCATTCAGATTAGTGCCTTAAACACGGCAAATAGAAATAAGAATTCGGGGGAATGGATTGAGATGAACATTAAAGAACTTTTTTAC
>NZ_JBLVOM010000028.1:1242-1755 GCF_053543775.1 Acinetobacter endophylla
CCATTAGATCGTGCGATAAACGGGGTGGTCAAGGCAGACCAGAATGACAATACCACGGTATATCAGGAACTCGATGAATACGTGGTCACCAATGAGCTGGAAAAGCATTTTCGTGACTTTTTCCAGTCTTATGGTACAGACCTAAGCGATCCTTCGATTGCCAACCGAGTCGGTGTGTGGATTTCAGGCTTCTTTGGTTCAGGTAAATCACATTTCCTGAAAACCTTGTCGTATATTCTGGCCAATAAAGTGGCACGTGACGCGGAAGGTAACGAACGCAGTGCTGCAGAATTCTTTGATGAAAGCAAAATCCGTGATGCGTTTATCCGGGCAGATATTGGCAAGGCCGTTAGCCATCATGCCGATGTCATCCTATTTAACATCGACAGTAAAGCCAGCTCCAATGATGATGGCAATCCGATTCTGAATGTGTTTTTACGCGTGTTTAACGAATATCAGGGGTTTAGTGCTGACCATCCACATATTGCCCATATGGAACGTCACCTGAGCCAG
>NZ_JBLVOM010000029.1:0-79540 GCF_053543775.1 Acinetobacter endophylla
TCATGCTGGCTTTTGAGTCGTGAACTTTGGCCCATTCACATAAGGAAAGCGACAGGTCAATATGACTGGCATCCAGGGAATATAATGGATTCTTAAAGCGAAATTTATGGGCTACTTTTGAGTGTTCATAGTATTTAAGCAACTTGTAAAAGAGCTGTTGATACAAGGCAGCAGGCTGCTGCTCATTGATTCGTGCCAGTGTACTTCGGGGAATAGACTTTGCTCCGAAATGACTCAGTTTGTCCTGTTGGCACTCCAGATTGGATTGAATATCTCTCAGACTTTGCCTGCAGGAAAGTTGAGACATCAAGATGGCAATAAACTGATCCCATCTTGAAGCCGCTCTAAATTTCTGTCCAACATGGTGTACTTTAGCAAGTTGCTCAAAATCCTGTCGCACGACGGGTTTAATAAGCTGATGAAATACGGTATTCTGATGTGACAAAACCTGAATCCTGGTCGTTAAAGTGTTTGTTTGCACTCATATTTTAACGATTTGGACTCAGGTTTTTTATTTAAATCAAACTATGGGACAGCAGTGAGCCAGGTGCTCGCTTTTTTCTTAATTGGAACGGTTTAAACCACAAATCTTTGCGGATGGCCTAAATTGGTTAAAGTTGTATAAATTTCTTCTTCGTGTTCGCAAATGATCAGTTTGGCGCGATGCTGTGGCGGTAAAAAACCATCTTCGACCGCACGGTCCAGCTGTGCAATCAAGGCATCATAGAAACCATTCACGTTATACAGCATCATCGGTTTCTGGTGCTGGTTCAGCTGCCCCCAGGTGGCAATTTCCAGAATTTCCTCAAACGTGCCCAGTCCACCCGGTAGTGCTACAAAGGCACAGGCCCGCTCAGCCATCATAGCCTTGCGTTGATGCATGCTGGTCACCACATGTAATTCAGTGAGCTGGTTATGGGCAATTTCATAATCCAGCATAAATTCGGGAATCACCCCAACGGCTTCACCGCCGTGCTGGATCATGGCATCCGCGACCTGTCCCATCAGGCCGATACTGGCGCCACCATAGACCAGTCCGAAACCATGTTCTGCCAGTCCTTGCGAGAGATGAATGGCTTTTTCTAAATAAACCGGTTTGTTGCCTGCACGTGAACCACAATAGAGTGCCACTAGAGGGCGAGTTGTTTTTGGGGAGTTGTCTTTAAAATAATCTGTCATTTGAATTACGCTTTGCATTTATTTTCTTCACCTTATCATTTTTCTTTCTTGTGACTCTAGCTTAATTAATAAATATGACAATTCTGTGAGCAGCTGCATTTTCACTGCATTACAGCCAGGCAAAATTCATCGATAAACAGCCATGAAAAAGGGTGAATTTCGATTTGATCTTGCTATACTAAAAATTGGTTTCACAACAATAGAACGACGATGGGTAGTGGTAGTTGGCCGTTTAACTTTATAAATCTACGCCAAAAAATTGATCTTATTCAATATAAAAAATTCTGTTTTGCTGTGTCACAGCGTCAGGTGATTCCATGCTGCAGTCCTGAGCTTCAGGAGCCAAGCGTATGATCTTTGAATGGATGTCAGACCCTTCAGCCTGGGTCGGTTTACTCACGTTGATTGTTCTTGAGATTGTACTCGGGATCGACAATCTGGTTTTCATTGCTATTTTGGCGGAGAAACTGCCACCAGAACAACGTAATACGGCGCGGATTGTCGGCTTGATGCTGGCCCTGCTGATGCGTTTGATCTTACTGGCCTCGATTGCCTGGGTAGTGACCCTCACTGATCCACTATTCCACATCTTTGATCATGCTTTCTCGGGCCGCGATCTGATTCTATTGTTTGGTGGGGTGTTCCTGCTGTTTAAAGGCACCATGGAACTGCATGAGCGTCTGGAAGCCAAACCCGTCATCAAAGAAGAAAATCCGGTCCATGCGGTATTCTGGATGGTGATTGTCCAGATCGTGGTGCTGGACGCCGTATTCTCATTAGACAGCGTGATTACTGCGGTTGGTATGGTCAAAGACCTGTCAGTGATGATGATTGCCGTGATTATTGCCATCGGGATTATGCTCTGGGCATCCAAAGCTCTGATGGATTTCGTCAACAGACATCCGACCGTGGTGATTCTGTGTCTGGGCTTCCTGATGATGATCGGCTTCTCGCTGGTGGTCGAAGGCTTCGGTTTCCATATTCCGAAAGGTTACCTGTATGCTGCAATTGGCTTCTCGGTGATTGTCGAATTTATTAACCAGACCATGAAACGCAATCAGGAAAAAATGGTGACCACCACCGACATGCGCTACCGTACTGCTTCAGCAGTGATGCGCATGCTCGGCGGCAAACCTGCTCAGGACAATGATTCTTCTGAGCCGGAAGATGTTCTGGCGACACGTGCCTTTGCTGATGAAGTCTTTAATGATGACAATGGCATCTATCATAGTGTCATGGTACAGGGCGTACTGGGTCTGTCTGAACGTCCGGTCAAATCAGTGATGACACCGCGTCCTGAGCTAGAATGGATTGATCTGGACAATGATGCTGACAGTATCAAAGAACAGTTATTGCAGATGAGCCACTCGCGTCTGATTATCGCCCGGGGTGAACTGGATAATATTGCCGGTGTGGTACTGACCCATAAAGTCCTCAACGAATACATTGAAACCGGGGTGCTGGATTTTGAAAAGCATTTACGTGAGCCAGTCATCGTGCATGAAAATGCCCAGGTACTGATGGTGATGGAGCAATTGCGTCAGGCTCCATTGCAGATGGCGATTGTCCTGAATGAATATGGTTCGATTGAAGGGATTGCCACCCCAATTGATGTACTGGAAGCGATTGCTGGTGAATTCCCGGATGAAGATGAGCTGCAAGCCGCCGCAGAAAGCCTGGAAGATGGTAGCCTGATTCTGGATGGTTCTACCGATATTCGTCACGTTTCCTTATTGCTGGATCGTGATCTGGTCAATGAAACCGAAGAATATTCAACTTTATCTGGTTATGTATTGTTCCATATGGCACGTTTACCGCATAGTGGTGAAAAGTTTGAAGCAGACGGGCATATCTTTGAGGTCGTGACGATGGACGGTCATAAGATCGACAAAGTGCATATCATTCCGCAGCTTCCTGCACAGGACTAGACTCTAGCCAATGTTTGGCCTGTAAAGTTTGCTAAAATAGCCCGCATTGTCGGGCTATTTTTATGGAACTGAAATGTCAGAAGCATGTCCATGTGGACAAGGCGAATATCACAGCTGTTGTCAGCCACTGCATGCAGAGCAAAAGGTCGCAGAGACTGCACAGCAACTCATGCGTTCCCGTTACAGTGCCTTTGCCAAGCATGAAATCGATTACATTAAAACCACGACTGCGCTGGGTCAGCAACAGGCGCTGGACCTGCAGGCAATTAGTGAATGGAGTAAAGCCAATCAGTGGTTAAAACTTGAACTTGTTCAAATCAATGAAAAACTAGATAAAAATCATGCCTTGGTCGAGTTTAAGGCACATTATCATGATGGCAAGCAGGCACAGGTTCATCATGAAGCTTCGCATTTTGTGAAGTTTGAAGGTCGCTGGTATTTTCTGGATCCGACTACAAACCAGACCATCACCATGAAACAGGCCTGCATTTGTGGTTCGGGGAAAAAATTTAAGCAATGTTGTGCCGGATTCTTATAACTTTCACACAGATTTAGCTTAGAATAGCCGCCATCTCATAGCCTCAGGTGGAAGCAGGGCGATGTTACTGACCGTCATCTATATTATTGCAATTACCGCTGAAGCCATGACCGGGGCACTGTCCGCTGGCCGGCGCAGCATGGACTGGTTTGGCGTGATGATTATTGCCTGTGTCACGGCACTGGGCGGTGGTTCGGTCCGTGATGTTCTGCTCGGACATTATCCCTTGACTTGGGTCAAACATCCCGAATATCTGGTGCTGACCTGTTGCGCCGCCTTCGTCACCATCCTGATTGCCAAATGGATGCGACAGTTACGTAATGTCTTCCTGGTACTGGATGCCTTGGGGCTCATTGGCTTTACCATTATTGGCTGTCAGATTGCCCTGGAAATGGGACATGGTTTTGTGGTCAGCGCCGTTGCGGGTGTCTTGACCGGTGTGTCTGGCGGGATTTTGCGTGATATTTTATGTAATGACGTACCGCTGGTGTTCCGCCGTGAACTGTATGCCAGTATTGCCTTTGTTTCAGTGATTTTTTACTGGTTATGTAGTCACTACGGCTTGTCGCAGGATCTGACCATTCTGTCTACCCTGATTTTTGGTTTTAGCTTACGTTTGATCGCCATCTATTTTGGTCTGGAAATGCCAAAATTCATTTATAAAGATGATGATGAACACTCGGCATCCTCCAAAGACGAATCTTGATTTTTAAATGTATGAAGTGCGGCAATAAAAATAGCCGCATTCAGCTCAATTCGTAGTATAAAAAGTATAAAGCAGCCCACCTGTTGAGAAAGCAGCATCTCCCGTTCCACCTGATCAGAGATTTTTGTTATGGATTTAGTTTCTCGCATACAACGCTTACCAATTTGTAGGTTTCACTATACCTTGCTGGTGGTGATTGGACTGGGCTGGATGTTTGATGCCATGGATACCGGATTGATTTCCTTTATCCTGGCAAAAATGGCTGAAGACTGGCAGATGACTGCCGATCAGAAAAGCTGGGTGGTATCCATCGGTTTTGTTGGCATGGCAATCGGGGCGATTTGTTCAGGTGGTCTGGCCGACCGGTTTGGGCGTAAAACAGTCTTTGCTGCAACGCTGGTCATTTACAGTCTGGCCACGGCAGCTTGTGCTTTTGCACCGAATCTGACCTGGCTGCTGGTATTCCGTTTTATCGTCGGGTTGGGTCTGGGTGGGCAGTTGCCCGTAGCGGTGACGCTGGTCAGCGAATATATTCCTGCGCATGTGCGTGGCCGTTTTATTGTGTTGCTGGAAAGCTTCTGGGGACTGGGCTGGTTAGTTGCTGCCTTGGTATCTCGTTTTGTCATTCCTGATTTTGGCTGGCAAACTGCCTTCCTGATCGGTGGCTTGCCGGCACTCTATGCGATTGTGATCTGGAAAATGGTGCCGGAATCGATTCCTTTCCTGATTAACCGTGGCCGTATAGAAGAAGCCTCGGCACTGGTCAAAAAGATTGAGCGTCAATGTGGCGTTCAAGTCTATGAAATTTTTGAAGTGAAACCAGTCGCAGAGAAGCAGCATATTTCATTTTCCCAGCTATGGTCGGGTATCTTTGCGCGCCGTACGCTCATGCTCTGGCTGATCTGGTTCGGTATTATATTTTCTTATTATGGCATCTTTACTTGGTTGCCAAGTTTGCTGGTCAAAGAAGGCTATAGCATCGTCCAGTCCTTTGAATACGTGCTGATTATGATTTTAGCGCAGTTGCCCGGTTATCTGGTGGCAGCATGGCTGGTCGAAAAACTCGGTCGTAAACCGACCTTGGCAGGTTTCATCGGCATGTGTGCCATCTCGGCATATTTCTTTGGCCAGTCGGGCAGTGTCACCGAAATTGTGATCTGGGGCTGTCTGATGTCCTTCTTTAATCTGGGTGCCTGGGGTGTGCTTTATACCTATACCCCGGAACAATATCCGACCAATATCCGTGCCTTTGGTTCAGGCTGGGCTGGCGCCGTAGGCCGGATTGGCGGTATCGCGGCACCTTTTGCCGTAACCCATCTGATGGGTATGCCGAATGGCTTTAGCTATGTCTTTACCATGTTTACGGCAGTTCTGGTCGCTGTCGCGATTGTGATTCTGGTCTTGGGTGAAGAAACCAAAGGCAAGACCCTCGAATCGATGGGCTTATAAAGGGAATGATTTTTTAGTTGCTTAGGGCCTATAAAGTGGATATTTTTAGGCCATAAGACACAAATTGTCGCGCTGAACGATTTGATGCCCTTGTGTCATCTACAGCCACGACTTAGCATAAGAAACATTGATACAAAAACGAATTATTTAGGACTATAGGTTGTTATGACAAGCCTTGCGCATCATGCGACAGAAAACCGCTCCGTAGCAGAATTTACCGAACAAGCTTATCTGAATTACGCCATGTACGTGATTATGGATCGGGCACTCCCTCATATTAGCGATGGCCTGAAACCGGTACAGCGCCGGATTGTCTATGCCATGAGTGAGCTGGGCCTGAAATGGACCAGCAAACCAAAGAAATCGGCACGTACAGTCGGTGACGTACTGGGTAAATACCATCCGCATGGTGACTCGGCCTGCTATGAAGCCATGGTGCTGATGGCACAGCCCTTTAGTTATCGTTACCCGTTTATTGAAGGGCAGGGCAACTGGGGTTCACCAGATGATCCAAAGTCTTTCGCAGCGATGCGTTATACCGAAGCCAAGCTTTCCCAGTACAGTGAACTATTACTGTCTGAACTGGGACAAGGCACCTGTGAATGGCAGGACAACTTTGACGGTTCCATGAAAGAACCGGTGAACTTGCCGGCACGTGTACCGAATATCTTGCTGAATGGGACCACTGGCATTGCAGTCGGTATGGCCACTGACATTCCACCGCATAACCTGCGTGAAGTGGTCAAAGGTACCATTGCGCTGATTCGTAATCCGAACCTGACCGATGAAAAAATTGCAGAATATATTCCTGCGCCCGATTTGCCGACCAAAGCCGAAATTATCACGCCGCCTGCTGAACTGTTAAAGATTCAAACCACAGGTCGTGGCAGCTACCGCATGCGTGCGGTCTATAGCGTCGATAAAAACGAAATTATCATTACCGAACTGCCTTATCAGGTGTCAGGTTCCAAAATCATCACCCAGATTGCCGATCAGATGCAGGCCAAAAAATTACCACTGGTCAGCGATGTAAGGGATGAATCGGATCATGCCAATCCAACCCGTTTGGTCATTGTCCTGCGTTCGAATCGTATCGATGCCGAATCGGTGATGAGTCACTTGTTTGCTACGACCGATCTGGAATCGAGCTACCGCGTCAACATGAACATGATTGGTGCGGATGGTCGTCCACAGGTAAAATCGATTCGTCGTATTTTGCTGGAATGGATCGAGATTCGTAAAACCACGGTAACGCGCCGTCTGCAATATCATCTGAATAAGATCGAAAAACGTCTGCATATTCTCGGTGGTCTGATCATTGCTTATCTGAATATTGATGAAGTGATTCAGATTATTCGTGAAGAAGATCAGCCCAAGCCGGTACTGATGCAGCGTTTTAATATTGACGAAATTCAGGCCGAAGCAATTCTGGAACTGAAATTGCGTCATTTAGCCAAGCTTGAAGAAATGGAAATGCGCCGTGAGCAGGAAGAACTGGAAGCAAAAGCGGCAGTAATTCGTGAACAACTGGCCAATCCAGAATCTTTAAAAAGCCTGATCATTTCTGAACTGAAAGACGATGCCAAGAAATTTGGTGATGATCGCCGTTCGCCAATCGTGCAGCGCGCTGAAGCGGCGGCAATTAATGAAAATGAAATGTTGCCGGCCGATCCTGTAACAGTGGTGTTATCAGAAGCTGGCTGGATTCGCTGTGCCAAAGGTCATGAAGTCGATGCAGAAAATCTGAATTTCCGTGCCGGTGATCACTACTTGAGTCATGCACAGGGCAAATCCAACCAACGCGTTTATGTATTAGATGACACTGGGCGTAGCTATGCCTTGGCCATCAATACGCTACCATCTGCGCGTGGTCTCGGCGAACCGCTCAGTTCAAAACTGTCTCCTGGCAGTGGGGTAGGTTTTAAACAGGTTCTGGTGGCAGAGGATGAAACTGAAATTCTAGCAGCAAGCAACAAAGGCTATGGCTTTAAAACCCAGGCCAAGCAGCTGGATACCAGTGCCAAAGCCGGGAAAGCTTTCCTGAATTTATCTGAAGGGGCAGAGGTCATGAACCTGCAGCCACTCGATGATGCCACGCATGTTGCACTGCTCAGTTCAGCAGGACGCCTGTTGATTGTTGATTTAGCAGAATTACCTGTATTGAACAAAGGTAAAGGAAATAAATTGATACAACTTGAAGGGTGTGATCAAATTTTGTCCATGACAATATTCAAGCTTGATGAAATAATTCAAGTGCTTGCAGGACAACAGCAGTTAAAATTAAAAGGGGATGATTTGCGCAAATATATCGGCAAGCGCGGTGCGAAAGGACAGCTTTTACCACGCGGATATCAAAAAGCAAATAAACTGTTGATTCAAAGATAAGACTAGCATCCATCCTGTGAAATACGTTATATATGAACAACGATTCAACAAGATGGATGCAATATTGCACATATACAAGTCTAAAAATGGCGTGTGATATTGAAAAAAACAGTTGAAATACTAAGGATTATGATTGGAGAGATGGCCATTATGGAAAAAATTTGGTTTGCTGAATACCAAAAAACAGGGATTCCAGAAACAGTAGAATTACCAGCAGAAAATACTTCTCTAGTAGATGTTTTTGAGCGTAATTTCCAAAAATTCGGCTCGCGTGATGCCTTTATCTTTATGGATAAGGCCATGACTTTCAATGAACTGGAAGAGGCGAGCCGTAAGTTTGCAACTTATCTACAAAGCTTGGGGTTGGCAAAAGGTTCACGTGTGGCAGTGATGATGCCAAACGTTCTTCAGTATCCGGTTGTGGCACTTGGGGTGTTCCGCGCAGGTTTGGTACTGGTCAACGTGAATCCACTCTACACATCGCGTGAACTTGAGCATCAATTGAATGACTCTGGCGCTGAAGTGCTGGTGATTATTGAGAACTTTGCTTCTGTTTATCAAGCAATTATTGGTAAAACACCAGTGAAGCATGTCGTAGTAGCTTCTGTCGGTGACATGCTGGGTGCCTTGAAAGGAACACTGGTAAATTTTGTATTGCGTTCTGTACGCAAGCAAATTCCAGCTTGGGATATTCCAGGCCATGTGAGATTTAATACGGCGTTATCTAAAGTTAATCCAAGCAACTATAAACGCCCTGAATTGACCCTTAGCGATACAGCAGTTCTTCAGTACACAGGTGGTACGACGGGTGTATCTAAAGGTGCTGAACTGACACATCGTAACCTAGTTGCGAACATGTTGCAGTGTGACGGGATCTTCCAGAGTAAATTTGGTGCGCAAGATGGTCAGCCAGATGACCGTATTTTCTGTGCTTTGCCGCTTTATCATATCTTTGCATTCATGGTATGCGCACTTTACGGTATGTACAAAGGTCAGGCGAACGTTCTGATTCCAAACCCGCGTGATTTACCTGCGGTGATGAAAGAACTACGTAAATATCAACCGACTTTCTTCCCGGCAGTAAACACGCTGTTCAATGCGTTGGTAAACAATGAAGAGTTCAAGCAACTTGATCATAGCAAACTGAAAATGGCGATGGGCGGCGGTATGGCCGTACTTCCTTCTACTGCAGCAGCATGGAAGAAAGTCACTGGAACCAATATCGTTGAAGGTTATGGCTTGTCTGAAACTTCTCCGGTTGCAACAGCAAACCCACCTGCGTCTGAAGAATTCAGCGGCACTATTGGCATTCCATTGCCATTGACTGAAGTGGCTATTCTGGATGATGAAGGCAATGAAGTTCCACTGGGTGAGCAAGGTGAAATTTCAATTCGTGGTCCTCAGGTCATGAAAGGCTACTGGAACCGTCCAGATGAAACTGAAAAAGTCATGGTGAACGGCTTCTTCCGTACCGGTGATATCGGTGTCATGGATTCACGTGGTTATGTGAAAATCGTAGACCGTAAGAAAGACATGATTCTAGTGTCTGGTTTTAACGTCTATCCATCTGAGATTGAAGAAGTTGTAGCAACTCATCCAAAAGTACTGGAAGTGGCCGCGATTGGTGTGCCAGATGAAAAATCAGGTGAAGTACCAAAATTGTTTGTCGTGAAAAAAGATCCATCTTTAACCACAGAAGAAGTTTTAGCATTTGCTAAAGAAAACCTGACCGGTTATAAACGTCCACGTTATGTCGAGTTTATGGATGAATTGCCAAAATCAAACGTAGGTAAAATCCTGCGTAAAGATCTGCGTAAAACAGCCTAATACCTCAAAGAAAAAAAGCGCCGTTAGGCGCTTTTTTTGATTTAGGCTTTTTATTTTTTCATTAACCAGCGGTCAAAATACGGACGGCCTACGCCAACCACCCCCAAGAAGATAAACATGGTGCCAAACTGACGGGTAAATCCGGTTTGATTAAAGCTGCCATAACTTAGAATGTTATCGATCACACAATAAACCAGAATCGCGACCAGCCAGTGCCAGAGAGGCGTACGCTTGATACCTACGAAATAAAAGGCAATCCATAAAATGGCAAAGGTGAAGATTGGCGACCAGATATTCATATTGGCACAAATGACGGCCATTAAAAATGCCACGATCGGTAGGACAATTTTTAATACGCGATCCACTTGACGTTGATGCTGGCGTTGTTTCTCGAGGACATCGAACATTTCATTTTGATCAGGTGCGACCATAGTGAATCCTTAACAAGTAATAAAAAGCACTCTATTTAACAAAATTTATTCACGAAATGCCATGCTATGATAGAGATAAAATTTTCATGAGAAAAAACAGATGCACAGCATTAGTGGGGTTATTTATCTCATTTTGGCCGCTTGTCTTTTGCCTTATGTGTTTACATTGATTGCAAAAAAATCAGCAGGCTTCAGCAGCAAAGACAATCAGAACCCACGGGCATTTTTAGAAAAGTCTTCAGGACTGGCCAGTCGCGCCAATGCTGCCCAGCAGAACAGCTTTGAAAGTTTACCACTCTTTATTGCTGCTATTTTAATGGCGGAATATATGGTAGTACCGCAAAGTGTAGTGATGACTTTTGGTGTGGCTTATCTGGTTTTTCGTGTGTTGTACGGAATCTGCTATTTGGCCAACTGGGCGACTTTACGCTCCATCGTATGGTTACTCTCGATGTTATGTCCGGTGGCTTTATTGCTGCTGATCATCAAGTTGGTTTAAGTCATCAAGTCTGCGGACATATTTACAGTTCGATATTTTAAAATCCAAAAAAATCTTTAAAAACCGTTATAATTGTCGCGGTTTTTTAAAAGATATAACTTGTTAAAGAGTGATGCTATGAGCTACAGCAATATCCCAGCGGGTAAAGATGCGCCAAACGATATCTATGTGATCATCGAAATTCCTGCAAATGCAGCACCAATCAAATACGAAATCGATAAAGATTCTGATGCGTTATTTGTAGACCGTTTCATGGGTACAGCAATGTTCTACCCAGCAAACTACGGTTATGTACCAAACACACTATCGCTTGATGGTGATCCATTAGACGTACTGGTTGTAACGCCTCATCCAGTAGAGCCAGGTTCTGTGATTCGTTGCCGTCCTGTCGGTAAATTGAACATGGAAGATGACGGTGGTGTTGATGCGAAACTGGTTGCAGTTCCACATGACAAACTGACTCCAATCTACAAAGATGTTCAGGAATATACTGATCTTCCTCCATTGTTGATTAGCCAGATCGAACATTTCTTCCAGCACTACAAAGATTTAGAGCCAGGAAAATGGGTCAAGCTCAGTGGTTGGGAAGGTGCTGATGTTGCGAAGCAAGAAGTACTGGACTCAATTGCTGCTTATGCAGAAGCAAACAAATAATTGCTTTTTGTTGTCCAGGTTTTAACTTTTTAAAGCCTGCAATAAAAAAAACCTGCACAATGTGCAGGTTTTTTTTATTGCTTGAAATTCGTGTGAATTAGAATAATTTCACAGGAATATCTAACCAGATACGCCATTCATTAGTGTCACCAATGTAGTTGCCAGCTTGGTAGTTATCGCTAGCACGTAGGTAAGAGTGACGAACACGTAAGCTGCTATCTTTGGCAAAACCAGATTGAACCGTATATTTTACCTGGTTAAAGAACTCACGTTCTTGAGCATCACCAGTGATTAATTGAGAGCGATCATTTTGATTAGCAACATCAATATCCCAACCATATACAAATGCAGAAGTCCAAGATAGGCCAGGAACATTCATTGCACTGAAATCGTAAGTGTATTGAAGCTGTGCTGATTTTTCATCATTACCAATGAAGTCAGACAGGTATGAGTTCGGCATATAAATGGTTTGATGACCATCACCTACACCTTGACCTAAACCATAGTCATAACCTGTATTACCTGTATTTTGTTGGTAAGCTAGCATGACATTGTGTGGGCCTTTATTATAGGTCGTAGAAATTGCCCAAATATTGTTGCTTAACTTATTTAGATCATTTGTGGTATGCGAATAAGTGTATGCACCACCATCTGACTTTTTATCCCAATCAGTATGATAGCCACTAAAGTCATGAGTTAAAGTACTACCATTCGCCAATGCATAACTATAGTTTGCATTAACATAATGACGCTCTAGGCGGTCTTTAATGTCTGTACCATAGTAAGAAGCATTCACTGCATCATTAAATTTGTATTTTGCACCCCAAACTATTGCGCGATCCAATTCATTACCATCAGATTTGATCTGGCTTGAACGCTGGTTTTCAGTAAATTTACCAGCAACGAGGCTTAAGTTTTCGATTTCATTACTTTCAACCAATACACCTGTAAAGTATTCAGGTACTAAACGCGCAGTATTGCTTGCAAGTACAGGTAAGTCTAAAACCTGAGTACCATAAGTAGCAGTCGTGTTTGAAACACGTGCTTTTACATATGCGCCGCCACGTGCCCAATGATCATAAGCTGAACCATCCGGATGTTGAGGAATCATGTCATTACCGGCATGTGCATTTTCACCCAATTTGAAAGATGCATCACCGATAATACCGGCACCAAAGCCGACTACACCTTTGGTAAAACCAGAGTCTAATTTAACGATCGCAGTCTGAGCAGCTGAACTTGTATCATTAACAACTTCACGTGCACCGGTTTGATTGTCGTTATAGTTTGTTTTATCGCGGTGCAAATAGCCGGTACGGAAAAGTACAGAACCTTCTGCGTCTTCTACAAAACCTTTCGATTCGCTTTGCTCGCTAGCGAAAGCGGTAGAAACCAAAGCAGCCTGAATCAAAACTGCTAATGTTAATTTTTTTGAATTTTGCATTGGGAAGAGAGCCTTATACAAATTGATCGGAATTTTTTAGGAATTGTATAAGAATTGCTGAAAAAATGTCATTTTTTATTGGATATATTCCACTAAAGTTTAGATTTTTTTAACTCAAATTAAACAATAGCAAGGATTTGAGGTGATTAATTTCTAACCTATCGGTAAAAATTGAGTAAAAACATAATTTTATTGGAAAGTATAAATGATATTTCTAAAGTGGTGAAATGAATGTGATCAGCTTATTTATTTTGAAACGTGCGAAAAATATGATCAAAAATTACGCACTATTTTCCAGCAGAAATTTCATTCATTGTAAAAATGGAATCAAAATGGGGCAAATTGTAAACAATTATGTATAAGTATTAAAAAAGTGAATAAATACGCTTGAATGCTTTTATTTAAGAAAAGGCCAAAATAGTTCAGTTTTTCAAAATTAATTTTTTTAATTAAAAACAATTACTTAAGTTTTATTTGTGTTTTTAGATTTATTATTTTGATTGCTTTTATCCAGATTGGCATAGCTCTTGCAGATTTTGAACTTGAGTTTAATCAATGACCATAAAAAACGTCTCAGGACGATCTGGGGGAGTCGAAGAATGAAATTTATATTAAAAACATTATCAATCGCGGTACTAGGAGCCGCATCAACTCTCAGTTTTGCTGAGGAACCTACTGCTGAACATACGGTTTCAGGAAATATCAGCGTGCTTTCAAGCTATAACTTGCGCGGTATTACCAATGCTCCTGAAAATAGCGGAGCGACCTTGCAAGGTGGGCTGGATTACAACCATGCATCAGGCTTCTATGCAGGCTGGTGGGGATCAACATTAGACTATGGCGATGATTTGCCAAATGCCTTTGAAAATGACTTTTATGCAGGTTATAACGGTTCAATTAATGAGGATTGGGGTTATACAGCAGGTTTAGCTTATTATTACTATTATGATATTGGCAATACCGGTTCAAATGGTTTTGAAACCATGCTCGGTCTGACTTATAAAGATTTTGGTGTTACTGCTCAAACATTACTTGAAGATCTTGATTGGGGTAATGCAGGGGATACTTATCTAAAAGGAACCTATAGCTACGCACTGCCAAAAGACTTTAGCCTGGATACCGCACTTGGCTTATATATCTATGCAAAAGATGGGGATATAGAAGGTACGGAAAACAGTTTCGGTTTTCGTCATTTCGATATAGGTCTCAGCAAGCCACTGGGTGATACAGGTGTGACTGCAAGCATGAATTATACGGTTGGAGGTTATGATCGTTTTGAAGAAAAACAAAAGAATAAAGTGGTATTTGGACTTGGCTATAGCTTCTAATTCTATTTAGATAAAAAAGGCGACTTATTAGTCGCCTTTTTTAATGACTTAAATTTGCTGTTGCCCCCGATAAGACAAGGCTTCACTAAGATGTTGACTTTGAATATCTGGACTATGATTTAAATCGGCAATGGTTCGAGCAACCCGTAAAACGCGATGATACCCTCGTGCTGATAAGTTCAGTTTTTGCTGTGCCAATTCAATCATTTTCTGTGCAGACTGATCTAATGCGGCATATTGCTCTAACTGCTTTGGGCTCAGACTCATATTCAGGGTATTTTGTCGTTGCATCTGGGTTTCATAAGCAGCGATGACCCGTTGTCTGACCGTTTCGGAGTTTTCTGTAGGCCGATTGTCCTGTAATTCATGCGCCTGTAATGGTGGTACATCGATATGCAAATCAATCCGATCCAGCAGAGGGCCTGAAATCCGGCTCTGATAGCGTTTAATACTTTCAGGTGAACATTGGCAGCGAATATCCTGATTAAAAGCATAACCGCAGGGACAGGGATTCATGGCAGCCACCAGCTGAAAATTGGCTGGAAAGGTAATTTGGCGTGACGCTCGGGAAATGACGATTTCTTTTGCTTCCAAAGGCTGACGCAGAACTTCCAGTACTTTGCGGTCGAATTCTGGTAGCTCGTCCAAAAATAAAACCCCTAAATGTGCCAAGGTAATTTCTCCTGGCTTGGGGTGTGAGCCGCCACCGACCAGTGCCACCGCAGAAGCAGTATGGTGTGGTGCTCGAAAAGGCCGTTGTCCAAAAGGGTGATTGGCATTCGCCACCGAATAAATACTCGCCACTTCCAGATTTTCCTGCGTCTTTAAGGGCGGCAAAATACTGGCCAATCGAGAAGCCAGCAAGGTCTTGCCTGTTCCGGGTGGGCCTCGAAACAGCAGGGAATGACCACCTGCCGCAGCAATTTCCAAGCCACGCCGTGGTCGTAATTGTCCTTTTACATCCGCCAGATCAAACTTATAAAAATGGTCTGTATTGAGTGGACTGGCTTCTATTTGCGGTAAGCGCTGCGCTTGGGAAAGATGTTCACACACTTCTTTTAAATGATTGGCTGCAAAGACTTTAAAGTCTGGGAGCTGACAGTCTTCCTGTGCATTGGGGCCAGGCAAAATCAGTTGATGCTGGTCACTTTGACAGGCAATGGCAATACTTAAGGTGCCGCTGACAGGACGTAATTGACCATCGAGGGCCAATTCTCCAATAAATTCAAGATGCTCGGTGCAATTTTCAGGCAGCTGCCCAGAGGCCACTAAAATCCCTAATGCAATCGGTAAGTCCAGACGTGAGCCATCTTTTGGCAGATCTGCAGGGGCCAGATTAATGGTCAGACGTTTGGTTGGAAATTGAAAGCCGCTATTCAAAATGGCAGAGCGTACCCGGTCTTTACTTTCACGTACCGCCGCTTCGGGAAGCCCCACTATAGTGAGCGAAGGCATACCCGAACTGACATGAACTTCGACTTCAATTAAAGGCGCATGCAGGCCCAGCAAGCCTCGCGTATAAATTTTGGCAAAAGACATTATTATTGTTCCAATTTGGTGCGTTATTTTTATAGTTCTGGTGTCTTTTATGCACTGTAGTTGTGCTTATTTTTTGTTCGAAATTCTCTCTTCTAATGCTTCCACCTGTTTGAGCAAATCATTCAGGCGATGATTGGCATTATTTAGGGCAGTACGCTGACGTTCTATTTCTTCTTTAGACACCAAATCCATTTTCGCCACAGCTTCATTTAACAAGGCACGGATATTATGTTCCAAATCTTTCTTAGGTTGTTCGACTTGCTGCAAAATTGCTTGTAATAAAGTTTCAATCATTGTCTGATCCATCGCCGTAGAAAGGAACCGACAGTTTAGCATTGCTAAAATGCAGACTATAGTATTTCAGACAAAATATAGACTTATTCGATTAAAGATATTGTAAAAATCCACATAAAAAATGTCTATTTTTTGAAGATTCAAAGCCTTTATCCGTATAAAATAAGGTATAAATAAACCACATGCCGGGCTTTCTAACTTCCCCCGACCTTAGGAATCTTGGCATGAAATTTGAACGTAAAACCTTACTGGTGAAATAAGCCGAAGGAAAACAAACATGAAGCTCGTAACTGCAATTGTAAAACCTTTTAAATTAGATGATGTTCGCGAAGCATTGTCTGAAATTGGTGTTCAAGGCATCACTGTAACTGAAGTGAAAGGCTTTGGTCGTCAAAAAGGCCACACTGAACTCTATCGTGGTGCTGAATACGTTGTAGATTTCTTGCCGAAAGTCAAAATTGAAATCGCGATTAGCGATGAAATGGTAGACGCGGTGATTGAATCTATTACTCGTGTGGCGAGCACTGGAAAAATCGGTGACGGAAAAATTTTCGTGACTAACTTAGAACAAGTCATCCGTATTCGTACAGGTGAAACAGGTGCAGACGCTGTCTAACTTGGCACGAAGTTTGCTGAGTACCTAATAACTCACAAAAACTTGGTTGGGGGATACGAATGAAAAAAATGCTACTCGCGTTCGGCATGGCCGGCGCTCTTTTTGGTGGTTCTGTTGCATGGGCTGAAGAAGCTGCAACAGCAACAACACCGACAGAAGAAATTGTGCTTGTTGAAGAAGCAGGCGATACAACAAATACAACAACAGACACTACAGCAGCAATTGCTGAAGCAGCGCCAGTTGAAGCTGCAGCACCTGCAGAAGAAGAACCAACTCTAGATACCGGCGATACCGCTTGGGTTTTAACCTCTACCGCTCTAGTCTTACTCATGACCATTCCTGGCTTGGCGCTATTTTATGGCGGTATGGTCCGTAAGAAAAACGTTCTGGCGACGATGGCACATAGCTTTATTGCTGCGGCGGTGGTCAGTATTGCTTGGGTGATTATTGGTTATACCCTAGCTTTCGGTGAAGGCAATGCCTTTATAGGTGGCCTGGATAAGTTCATGTTGGCCGGTATTACCACAGAGGCACTTTCAGGCACGATTCCTGAAATCCTGTTTGTGATTTTCCAAATGACTTTTGCCATCATTACGGTTGCCATCATCAGCGGTTCGATTGCAGAACGTATGAAATTTGGTGCTTTCGTTGCTTTTATCGCACTTTGGGTGGTGATCGTCTATGCACCAATTACCCACTGGGTATGGGGTGGTGGCTGGTTAGGTAACGACGGCGCGCTTGATTTTGCTGGTGGTACGGTTGTACATATCAACTCGGGTGTTGCCGGTCTGGTAGCAGCGTATATGCTGGGCAAACGTATGGGCTTGGGCCGTGAATCTATGGCACCACATAACCTGACCCTTACTGTAATTGGTGCATCTTTACTCTGGGTAGGCTGGTTCGGTTTCAACGGTGGTTCTGCATTAGGTGCCAACGGTTCTGCAGGCTATGCTTTGATCGTGACTCAAGTCGCAGCGGCAGCAGCAGCCATTTCTTGGTTAATCACTGAAAAACTGGCACGTGGTAAAGCTTCTGTACTGGGCGGCGTATCGGGTGCAGTTGCTGGTCTGGTGGTCATTACTCCAGCTGCAGGTTTTGTGACTGTAGGCGGTGCATTGGCGATGGGTCTGATCGGTGGTGTGGTGTGTTTCTGGGGGATTACAGCACTGAAACGCGTATTGAAAGCCGATGATTCTTTAGATGCTTTTGGCTTGCATGGTGTAGGTGGTATTGTCGGTGCGATTTTAACCGCGTTCTTTGCTAGCGAATTCATCATGGGTGACAATGCCCCTGCCAATGTCATGCATCAGCTTTGGGTGCAAGTGGAAGGTGTACTGGCGACAATTGCTTACTCTGCGATCATGACCTTCATTATCCTGAAAGTCATCGACTTGATCATTGGAATCCGTGTGGCATCTGATGATGAGCGTATGGGTCTGGATTTAAGCCAACATGGCGAACGTGTCGAATAATAATAAATACACCATAATCAATATATAGTGTAAAACAGCCCGAATGGGCTGTTTTTTTTCTATATGTTGCGTAAAACTCTACAAAGTTTGTAATTTTTGCTACACTCGGAATCCATCTGGATTTGTTCAATTAAACCGCTATGCATTGCCCATTTTGCAATACTGCAGACAGTAAAGTGATTGATTCACGCCTGGCAGCTGAAGGCTGTCAGATTCGTCGTCGCCGTGAATGTGTCAGTTGTAATGAACGCTTCACTACCTTTGAAAGCTATGAAGTGGTGATGCCGCGCGTCATCAAGTCGGATGGCAAGAATGAACCTTTCGATGAAGCCAAATTACGTCGTTCCCTGATGCATGCCTTGCAAAAACGCCCGGTGACCCAGGAGCAGATTGAAACGGTGCTGAGCGATATTCAGCTACAGATTCGTCGTTTAGGTGAGCGTGACGTGAAATCTCGTACTATTGGTGAAATCGTGATGCAGTCTTTATTTGCTCTGGATCATGTTGCTTATGTGCGTTTCGCTTCGGTCTATCAGGATTTTCAGGATGTTGAAGCTTTTCGTCATCAGATTGAACAGATGCAACAACGAGAATTACAAGAATAAGCATGGTTGAACTGAATCAAGATCAAGTCTGGATGCGCCGGGCCATTGAATTGGCTCGTCAAGGGCAATATTCCACCAAACCGAATCCGAATGTCGGCTGCGTCATTGTTAAAGATGGTGTGATTGTTGGAGAAGGTTTTCATCCTCAAGCCGGCCAGCCACATGCTGAAGTGTTTGCGTTGCGTCAGGCCGGTGAACAGGCACGTGGTGCAACCGCTTATGTGACTTTAGAACCTTGTGCGCATTATGGCCGTACGCCGCCTTGTGCCAAGGGTCTGGTTGAAGCAGGTGTGGCTAAAGTTGTCGTGGCCTGTCCAGATCCCAATCCGCTGGTGGCTGGCAAGGGTGTACAGATCCTGAAAGATGCCGAAATCGAAGTCGAGATTGGCATCTGTGAAGATGAAGCGCATCAGCTGAATCAAGGCTTCCTGAAAGCCATGGCGACCGGTATGCCTTATATGCGTTTAAAAATTGCCTCAAGTCTGGATGGCCGTACCGCGATGGCATCGGGTGAATCAAAATGGATTACCGGTGTAGCAGCACGTCAGGATGTACAGCACTGGCGTGCGATTTCAGGCGCAGTGATTACCGGGATTGATACGGTTCTTGCGGATGACTGTGAACTGAATGTGCGTCAACTGGATGGCCTTGAAGATATCAAGACTGTGGTGCAACCGAAACGGATTATTCTGGACCGTCAGGGGCGTTTACCACTCAACGCAAAAATTTTAGTGCAACCTGAAACAGTGATGGTCATGGGGCCATTTCGTCAAGAGCTTGCAGACCTGGGTGTGCTACACTTGCCGGTACAGCCTTTAGCAGAATTATTAAAGCAACTGGTTCAGCAGCATCAGATTTATGATGTCCTGGTGGAAGCAGGGGCGACCTTATCTACGGCATTTTTACAACAAAAATTGGTTGATGAACTGATCAGTTACGTTGCACCGACCCTATTGGGTCAGTCTGCGCGTACCATGTTTAATGCAGAATTTAGCCATATGGCCGAACAACTCCGATTTAAGCTGCGCGATGTAACTCGCTTAGGTGATGACGTGCGCTTCAGGCTAATTCCTTTTCAAGAGACACTATGAGTTCAGAGTCTACGGTTTATCATAAACGTCGCCATGCGGCACGTACCACCGATGAATATCTTTTCCATCAGCTGGTTCCTTATCTGGGCAATAAACGCCGTTTACTGCATTTAATTCTGGAAGCGTTGGAAAGTACGGGAACTCTGAACCGTGCTGATGGTCGTGCGCCGATTTTTGCTGACTTTTTTGCAGGTTCAGGCGTGGTCTCGCGCTTGGCCCGTCAGAATGGCTATCGTGTGATTGCCAATGACTGGGAGCCGTATAGCCACGCGCTGAATCATGCGGTACTGGCCTGTACTGAAGCACCGGCATTTAAAGAACTCGGTGGCTATCAGAAAGCGATTGATTATCTGAACCGTCTGCCGGAAGTTAAAGGCTGGGTGACGCATAACCTGTGTCCGCGTAATGATGAAATTTATGATCCAGCCCGTGATCGTTTGTTCTTTAAACGTCGTAACGGCATGCGTATTGATGCCATCCGTCAGCAGATTGCAGCCTGGCAGGCACAAGGTGCAATTGATGATGTGGAAATGTCTGCCTTGCTGGCACCCTTGCTGTATTCCGCCAGTTTTGTCAGCAATACTTCAGGCGTTTTCAAAAGCTTTCATCATGGCTGGGGCGGGAAAACCCAAACTGCGCTGGAACGGATTGAATCATTGCTGTGGCTGACTCCAAGCCGTTTTTGCGAGTCGGATCAGAAAAAGGGAATGGCCGCAGAAATGTGGTGTGTCGATGCCCAGCATCTGGCCAACCAGATGAGCGGCTTTGAAGTAGATGTAGCTTATCTGGATCCACCGTATAATCAGCATGCTTATAGCAGTAATTATCATGTGCTGAATGCGCTGACCTTATGGGATCAGGCCGATTTACCGACTCCGGATACCAAGGGCTTTAAGAGCGGGATTGACCGGGCATGGCGCAAAGAGCGTCCGAGCCAGTACAATTCCTCTAAATATGCCAAAGAAGCTTACGAGAGCCTGTTGGCCACCATCAATGCACGTTTCATTCTGACCAGTTATTCAACTGACGGTAATATCAGCGCTACCGATTTGTTACAGGCCAATCTGAAACGTGGCCGGGTGACCTTGCTAACCCAGGATGTGCCGCGTTATCGTGTTAGCAAACAGCGCCAGTCTGAACGTGCCCGCGTGCTGGAATTTATTGTGATTACCGATACCCACGCCAAGTCAGGTCCACCGATCCGTCAATTACTCAGCCAGCTGCATCATTATGCAGAATTGGGTGGTGTGGATACGACCGGCGTTAGTACCCAGTTGGCCCTCTGGTAAAAGAATTGAAAAGGAAATAAAAATGTTTACAGGTATTATCGAAAGCCTCGGCAAAGTCGAAAGTCTGCAAAGCGTTGGAGGCGATGTGCGTTTACGCATCCACACCGATCTAGACATGTCCGATGTACATCTGGGTGACTCTATTGCGACCAACGGCATCTGCCTGACCGTGATCGACTGGGGCGAGAACTGGTATACGGCTGATGTTTCCCGTGAAAGCCTGAACCGGACTACACTCGGCACCTGGAAAGCCGGTCAACCTGTCAATGTCGAAAAAGCCATGTTGCCGACTACGCGTTTTGGCGGTCATATTGTGTCAGGTCATGTCGATGCAGTCGGCGAGATCACGCTGGTTCGTGAAGATGCACGTTCGATTTATTATGAAGTCACTGCACCTGCTGAAATTGCCAAATATCTGGCAGAAAAAGGTTCGGTTACAGTCGATGGTATTAGCCTGACGATTAATCATTTGCGTGGTAGTGTGATTAGTCTGAACCTGATTCCGCATACTGCTGAACGGACCAATATTGGTACCTGGAAAGTTGGCAGCAAGGTCAATCTGGAAGTGGATGTATTGGCACGTTATATCGAGCGTTTATTGCTCGGTGATAAAGCCGCCGAAACCACTGAACAATCGAAAATCAGCATGGATTTTCTGGCTGAAAATG
The DNA here is from genome assembly GCF_053543775.1 of Acinetobacter endophylla. Classification (NCBI taxonomy): domain Bacteria; kingdom Pseudomonadati; phylum Pseudomonadota; class Gammaproteobacteria; order Moraxellales; family Moraxellaceae; genus Acinetobacter; species Acinetobacter endophylla. The sequence continues at coordinate 21,943 of NZ_JBLVOM010000029.1, forward strand.
GTTTCTTAAAATAAGAGAAATGTTGATTTACTAAACAGTCTGATTGAAAAATTAGACTGTTTTTTTATTTTTCGGGATAATCAGCAGTTCAACTTGCAAATATTGCCTGGGTGGACGGGTCGAATGCTCGATTTTTTACTTAACTTGGAACAGTCATTGCCGCTATTGCTCGATCAATACGGGGTATGGATTTATGCAATCCTGTTTCTGGTGATTTTTGCAGAAACCGGTTCGGTGTTTTTCTTTTTCCTGCCCGGCGACAGTTTATTGCTGGCTGTGGGCGCTTTGTGCGCCAGCAGCGATCTGGTGACACTGCATTCGATGGGGCTGTTGTTATTCACTGCCTCGGTGCTGGGCTATAGCGTGAATTATTACACCGGAAAAGTTCTCGGTTTAAAATATTTCAATCAACATTCACGTTATTTTAAGCCGGAATATATGGTGAAAACCAATCACTATTTTATGAAACATGGCGGTAAAACTATTTTAATCGCACGTTTTATTCCCTTTGTCCGCTCATTTGGCCCTTTTGCCGCCGGTTCAGCGCATATGAGCTTTGCCACATTCAGCTTTTATAATATTGCGGGTGGCATCCTCTGGATTAGTACGTTATTAAGCATTGGCTACTTGCTCGGAAATGCTGCCTTTATGCTGGCAGATTTTTTCTAAGACGCGACATAGAAGACAAAAAAGCCCGAATTTTCGGGCTTTTTTAATCTGAAAGGATCATTTAAATATTGCGTGGCTGATCAGAAAATTCCGAATTTTTCAGCATATACTCGATTTCTTCTTTGGCCGCCGCACGCATTTTTTCACGCAGTGCATTGACGGTCTGTTCAATCACGGTTTCTGCCTCAAGTTCCAGACGTAAACGCACACTTTCTAATTCGGATAAAATGCTCTGGTCCTCAATCTGGATGCGACCTCTGGCAAAATCAAAAGTCGTCACAGGATTTTTTGCATAACGTGCGACATAGTGCTGCACTTCAGCCTCTAGATGCGTCTTTATTTCAGCGAGCGCCTGACTCTGTTCGCTAAATTTACGCTGTTCCTCATGACGTAGCTGTTCCTGATAGGCCTGTTCTTCAGCACGTTTCTCGGCTAAGGCTTTTTCGAGCGCGAGTTGTTTGCGAATACGGGCTTCTTCAATTAATTCGGCCTTACGCTGTGCATAGGCAGCTTCAATCTTGCGATCAGATTCCTGTTGCAAGCGCTGGTCGCGATTCTGCCATTCTTCCAAAGACGTTTCTGGCTTTAAAATATCGCAGATCCGAGAGAGGTCATCGATAAAGGTCTGACGTACAGCTTCCGGCACATTTAACCAGCGCTGTTTAAAATCGGGACCTACATTTAATGCCACGTGCCTCTCCTTGTGGATGATATCGGTTAAAGCTTATGGGTGTCCGGCTCAATACCTAAACGACGATATTGCTTAAATTTTTCACGTCCCAGCTGTTTCGCTGTTTCATGATTTTCAATGATCTCAATAATGTGACTAAATTTTGCGTAAGGTTCAAGTGCTTCCGGATTAAAATTGAAAATAATCCAGTCGGACTGTTGCGGTAGTGTTGCCGAAATACAGACCGTCGCCTGAGGCTGATCAATACCATGTGGAATAAAACTCGCTGGGTCAAAACCCCACAGACATTCATCCAGCTGTTGTTGCAATTCGGCATCGGCACACAGTAACCAGATCCGCGCCGGCTGACGCAGAATCTTACGACATAAACGACAAGTGCTGTCCACTTGTCGTTCAGGGCTTTTTTCAAATAAATAAAAGCTGACTTTAGCCATTGCTTTGAACGCGATTCGCCAGGAACTGCATCAATAATGGGACTGGACGGCCGGTCGCCCCTTTATTTGTGCCTGAATTCCACGCCGTACCTGCAACATCGAGATGTGCCCAGCGATATTCACGGGTAAAACGTTGTAAGAAGCAGGCAGCGGTCACAGAACCGGCTTTTGGCCCACCAATATTGCCAATGTCGGCAAATGGTGAATCCAGCTGTTCCTGATAGTCATCCAGTACCGGCATACGCCATACCCGGTCAAAGGAGTGCTGGCCGGCAGCTTCCAGTTCTGCTGCCAGTTTATCATCTGGCGTGAACAGACCCGTCAGCACTGAACCTAAAGCGACCACACAGGCACCAGTTAAGGTTGCGATATCAATCACCAAAGCAGGGTTAAAACGTTTTACATAAGTCAAGGTGTCACACAGCACCAGACGACCTTCGGCATCGGTATTCAGGATTTCAACCGTCTGACCACTCATGGTGGTTACGATATCGCCAGGACGGGTGGCTTTGCCTGAAGGCATGTTTTCTGCTGCAGCAATGGTTCCCACCACATGTAGAGGTAAGCGGGACTCACACAGTGCACGCATCGTACCGAGTACAGAGGCTGCACCGCACATGTCGTATTTCATCTCGTCCATGCCTGCGCCCGGTTTAAGTGAAATACCGCCAGTATCAAAAGTAATACCTTTGCCGACCAAGACTACCGGTGCTTCGCTACGTTCTGACTGATATTCCATGCTGATAATACGGCCCGGACGGTCTGAACCTTTACTTACCGCAAGGAAGGCACCCATGCCTAAATCTGCCATCTGCTGTTCATCCAGCAGAGTGACTTTAAGCAGCTCCGGATATTCAGCCGCCAGAGCTAACGCCTGTTCTGCAAGATATTCAGGGAAACAGATATTGCCCGGACGGTTGCCCAGATCACGTGCCAGGTTTTGTCCGCTTTGCACCGCTTGTACCAGTTGCAACTGTTCGGTAGTTAAGACGCTATGGGTCGCAATCAGGTCGATCTGTTCAAGTACAAATTCATTTTTCTTGGATTTGTACTCATCATAACCATAGCTGGCCTGAGTCAGGAAGAGTACAAACAGATAGTGGAGTTCTTGTGGAAGTTGTGTCAGATCTACAGAAATCTGTTTGAATTTTTTTTGAGTGACTTGAATAATAGTTTGCGCGATCTTTGCAAGTTTTGCCGGTTGCAGTTCAGCGACCTTGCCTAAACCAATTAGTGCTGCATGGCTGGACTGGCTCACCTGACCAATCAGGCTCAGGCTTTCCGCCAACGCTGCCTTGAATTGAGAGGCTTCAATTAATGTGTCTAAATTATTGATTTGATAGGTTGCGGTTGTATTCTGAAGTTGTTCTGAGTCAACTAAAATCAACAAAGATTGACTTGATCCATTCTCTGGGAATGACGTATTAATTGTAAGTTTCATATTCTGTTTTCACGCCTGTCTAGATGGGTAAATCATTCAGTCATTGAAACATTTATCCGAATAGATTTTCAATGGGCAGGGCGGCCTAGGTTTTATATTTTTGCTATTCGGGTAAACTAGCACTCGTTTTATGGACCTTATTTTGGAAGAATTAATTTGATTATTCGGCGTTATCTGGTCAAGCAAGTTGTCTCGACATCCTTGGTGGTGATTGCCTTATTGACCTTGATCATGATGGGCGGTCGACTGATCAAGTATTTTGGTGTCGCGGCGCAAGGCCGTCTGGATGCAGGCATTTTATTTAGCATTATTGGCTACCGTTTGCCTGAATTCTTGACCCTGATTCTTCCGCTCGGTTTCTTTATTGGACTGATGCTGGTGTTTGGCCGTTTATATGTCGACCATGAAATGGCCGTGATGAATGGCAGTGGCGTCAGTCGGCATCAATTGGCGCGTCTACTGGTGCCGATGACCCTGGTGTTTTTGATTGCTCAGGCCGGATTGATGCTGTGGGCTGCGCCGTGGGGCATTCGCCAGTTTGAAGCCCTGACCACCAGTCAGGCGGTACGTACCGGCTTTGACCTGGTGCGACCGAAAGAATTTATCTCCTCTGGGCCCTATACCATTTATGCCGGTGACCTGTCTGAAGACCGTAAAAACTTAAAAGATATATTCTTCTATCAGCGCGCGCAAAAAGAAGGCAAGCCGGATGTGATGATTCTGGCGCAGGAAGCGACCCGAATCGAAATACCGAATGATGCTGCCAATGTGGTAGATCTGGTCCAGGGGCGCCGTTATGAGATTTATCCGGGTACACCGCAGTATACTCAAGCTGAATTTGAAAGTTATCGTCTGCGCCTGGAAAGTAATGAAGAAGTAGAGTTTGCCAGTACTGACGTTGAAGCCTTGCCGACTTCGCAATTATGGAAGAACCGTCAGGATCCTGTGGTGGCCAGTGAACTGGGCTGGCGGGTGTTTGTGCCTTTTGCCATTTTGATTGCCCTGATCCTGGCGGTGGCCTTGTCTGAGGTAAGTCCACGACAGGGTCGTTATCTTAAGTTATTTCCTGCCCTCATGATCTTTGCCAGTCTGATTGTAGCCCTGATGGCAGTAAAGACCCGGATCAGTAAACAGGAAATGGGAATCTGGGCCTATCCATTGATCCTGATTGCCTATGCAATTGCAGGTGCCTTGTTCTCACGTAAACAGAAATTGGGTCCGAAAATCAAGAAACAGATTCAGCGAGTGAGGTCTTAACAATGTTGGCACGTCGTATAGTTGCAAAACATGTGACCCAAACCACTGCGCTGGCTATGCTGGGTGCAACCGCGGTATTGGCGGGTTTACAGGTTTTATTTACTTATCTGGGTGAGCTGGGCTCACTCAAAGAAGGGTATGGCGCCTGGGATGCCTTGAAATATGTACTCTGGGAAGCGCCGAAATATTTATATGAAATCCTGCCGATTTCTGCACTGATTGGTGCAGTATTGGGACTGGGCACATTAGCTTCGAATAGTGAGCTGATCGTGATGCGTTCGGTGGGTGTAAGCTTATGGCGTATAGTCGGCTGGGTCATCCGTTCAGCCCTGTTGCTGGTGGTGTTGTCTTTTGCCTTAAGTGAGTGGGTGATTCCGTATACCACTGAACAGGCCAAAAGCGTCAAGAGTGCCAGTAAAGCCGCTCAACTCGGTGAGGTCCGTGGTTACTGGACCCGCGAAGGTCAGCGCTTTATTTATATCGATTATGCTAACTCACAAGGTCAGTTGAAAAATGTGCAGATGCTGGACTTTGACCAGAACTATCGTTTGCGCGGTACCTTGCAGGCAGATCAGGGCCAATTCGTTAAAGATGGTTCCTGGACGCTGGACAACACAGAGCAGTTCGATATTCTCCAAAATGGTAATGCCATATTGGTCAAGCAGCAACAGCAACCTTTAGCGCTGGCATTACAGCCCAAGTATGTGCACATGGTGACGATTGATCCAGAAGATTTATCGCCAAGCCAGCTAGTGAGTTTCATGAGCTATATGCATGAATATAGCCAGGTACCAAAAACCTATCAGTTGGCCTTCTGGCAAAAACTCGGTTCGCCTTTTGCCCTGATTGCACTAGTAGTGATTGCCTGTTCATTTATCTTCGGGCCGTTGCGTCAGCAATCCATGGGTTTTCGTCTGGTGATAGCTTTATTTGCCGGACTGGGTTTCTTCTATCTGCAGGATTTCCTCGGCTATGCCAGCTTGATTTACGCACCATCTCCGGCCTGGTTCGTGTTTATTCCGATTCTGATCATGTTCGGCATCGGCGGATACTTGCTGCATCGGGCGCGCTAAACCATAGGAAAATAGAACAAATCAATCATCATGAGAGGCCTAAACCATAGCCGGGTCATGGCCTCTTTTTATAAACTTCGCTAAAATAGAGCGATTAATTCGTAGACGAACAGAGTATTTCATTATGACGGATGCAACTGCTGGCAAAATCCCTCACGTTTTGGTGATTATGGATGGTGTGGGTCATCGCGAAGCGGTCGAAGACAATGCGTTTTTAGCAGCTAAACGACCAAATTTAACTGCGATACAGGACAAGCATCCGCATGGTTTGATCTCGGGTTCAGGTGAAGATGTCGGCCTGCCAGATGGCCAGATGGGTAACTCTGAAGTCGGACATATGAACCTCGGCGCAGGTCGTGTGCTGTATCAGGACTTTACCCGAATTACCAAAGACATTCGTACTGGCGACTTCTTTGAACATGAAGTACTGGTCGATGCAGTAGAGAAAGCCAAAGCTGCAGGTGGGGCAGTACATTTGCTTGGCCTTTTGTCTGAAGGTGGTGTGCACTCCCATGAAGATCATATTGTGGCGATGGCAGAGCTAGCGCTAAAACGCGGTGCGCAAGTCTATTTACATGCATTCTTAGATGGTCGTGATACGCCGCCTAAAAGCGCACAACCTTCTTTAGAAAAACTCGATGCCTTATTCGCTCAATATCCAGGTCAAGGTCGTATTGCCACCATGATCGGCCGTTATTTTGCCATGGATCGTGATAATCGTTGGGATCGTGTTGAACAGGCCTATCGCTTGCTCACTGAAGGTGAAGCAGTTCGTACGGCTACCAGCGCAGTTGAAGGTCTGGAACAGGCTTATGCGGCTGATGAGTCGGATGAGTTTGTCAAATCGACCCGTATTGGCGAGCTGGCAAAAATTCAGGATGGCGACAGTGTCGTATTCATGAACTTCCGCGCTGACCGTGCCCGTGAATTGACCCGTGCATTTGTAGAAAAAGACTTTGCAGGTTTTGAACGTAAAGTCGTGCCGAATTTGGCGAAGTTTGTCATGCTGACGCGTTATCAAGCCACGATTGATGCGCCTGTGGCCTACATGCCAGAAGCGTTGAAAAACTCGATTGGTGAATACTTATCTGATTTGGGTAAAACCCAGCTGCGTATCGCGGAAACAGAAAAGTATGCGCATGTGACCTTCTTCTTCAGCGGCGGCCGTGAAGATGAATATCCGGGTGAAAAACGTATCCTGATTCCATCGCCAAACGTAGCCACTTATGACCTCAAACCGGAAATGAGTGCTTATGAAGTGACTGATGAGCTGGTGGCTGCGATCAATTCAGGTGAATTTGACCTGCTGGTCGTGAACTTTGCCAATGGGGATATGGTTGGTCATACTGGCGTATTCGATGCTGCGGTGAAAGCAGTAGAAGCGGTTGATACCTGTTTGGGCCGGGTTTACGAAGCCGTGATGGCGCAAAAAGGTCATATGATTGTGACTGCCGATCATGGTAACGTAGAGCAGATGCAGGACTATCACAGTGGTCAGGTACATACTCAGCATACCACTGAACTAGTTCCATTTATTTATGTGGGTCCAACTCAGGCCACGATCGCAGAAGGCGGTGTACTGGCAGATGTCGCACCGACTTTATTAAGCCTGATGCAAGTTCCGGTACCTGCTGAAATGCAAGGTCGTAACCTGATTCAGCTTGATGCATAATTTTCGATAAAATTCTAAAAAAGGTCAAAGAATGGCAAGAACACGCTGGAAGTCTGTTGTAATACCATGCTTACTGATGTGTTTGAGTCATTCAGCCTGGGGGGCGGGTTCAAATGAGCCGGCATTCGATGATATGGAAATGGATGGGCAGGTCTATTCCGAAATTCCTGTGGCATCCATTCAAGAATTCGTACAAATTTATGGCATCGTAAAAGATAATTATATTCAAGATAAAAATGACGATGCCTTGTTTCAACAGGCCATTCAGGGTCTGGTCAGTGGCTTAGATCGCTATTCCCGTTATTTGTCGCCTGAAGATTATAAGCAACTGCGTGAATATACCGAAGGTGATCTGGCCAGCATTGATTTTGATCTGCAATTTGACCCGCGGTTGAAGCAATGGGTAGTTCAGGGACTGAGTTCCGATGCTGATTCAGCCAAGCAGGGACTTCGAAATGGCGTCACGGTTTATAAAATTGACGATCAGGTATTAAATAGCCTGAATCAGGAACAAGTCCGGCAGTTATTGAGCGGAGCCGTTGGCTCTACGCTCATGATTCAGCTCTCCCCGCAAAGTCCGGCCGTTCGTCTGGTCCGCAATACCAAACTGGATACTGAAATTAAATCGAGCCTGCACAATAATCAGGTTCTGGTTTTACAGGTCAAGGTTTTTCAGCAAGATACTGCCAATGAAATCAAACGTCTAATCGAAAGCTATGCCGACAAGCGCTTAAAAGCCGTGCTATTTGATTTACGCAATAATCCCGGTGGCTTACTCTCGGCTGCAGTTGAATCTGCCGATTTATTTTTGAATCAGGGCGTGATTGTGTCGACCAAAAGCCGCGCTGAAGGTAATCAGCAATTTCAGGCCTTGCCGAGTTTTGAGTTTCAGAATCTGAAAGTTGGGGTATTGATTAATAACCGCTCGGCTTCTGCAGCAGAAGTGTTTACAGCAGCCCTGAAAGAACATAACCGTGCCTGGGTCGTAGGCGAAAAAAGCTATGGCAAAGGCGTAGTACAGAAACTCTTTCCTTTAAGCAACGGTTCGGCTCTACAGATGACAGTATCGCAATACTTTAGCCCGAGTGGCCAGATGATTGAAGGGCGGGGCGTACAGCCGCATTTCAACTATCCGTTTAAGCAGGAAATGCGTGAGGAGAGTTATCTGGAACATGTCACAGACTTGCTGCTCCTGCAAAAATAATTATTCGTCTTCTTCGGTATCCAGTCCGAACTTTTTCAAACGATAGCGCAGGGAACGGAATGACATGCCGAGTTTTTTGGCGGCCAGTGTCCGGTTCCAATGGGTCAGATTCAGCGCATTCAGTAAAATTTCTTTCTCGACCTTTTCCAAATATAGTTCTAGACCCTCTTCAGGCAGCTTTTTAGGTGCAATCAGGGTTTCGGTCGCAGTGATCTCGCTGGTGAGCGTATTCATCTCCTGAGGGCTGTTTAGCGCCTGACGCAGCGGTGCACTCTGCAAATGCTGAAGATCAATCCGCTCTTCATCACTTAAAGTAATCGCGCGTTCCATAATATTACGCAATTCACGCACATTACCTGGATAATATTGTCCCAATAAGAAATCTTTGCTACGTTCGGTCAGTTTTTTATTGGGAATGCCCCATTCCTGGCAAATCTTCTGAATGAAATGTTCGGCCAATAGCAGAATATCCTGACCGCGTTCACGTAATGGCGGTAAAGTCAGATCCATTACATGAATACGGAAATATAAATCCTGACGGAATTTGCCTTGTTGCACCAAGGCTTCCAGATCCTGATGCGTGGCACTGATCACACGGAAATCCACATCAATTTCGGTATCCGAACCGAGTGGACGAATACGTTTTTCCTGTACGGCACGTAACAATTTGACCTGCATAGAAAGCGGTAATTCTGCAATTTCATCCAGAAACAGACTGCCACCATGGGCAGATTGAATCAGTCCCTGTTTGTCCTGAGCAGCGCCGGTAAAGCTGCCTTTCTTATGCCCAAACAGTTCGCTTTCCATCAACTCAGTCGGAATGGCGCCACAGTTAATCGCAATAAAAGGACCTTCATTGCGGTTACTCAGGCGATGGACCAGATTGGCCACGACTTCTTTACCTGTTCCCGATTCACCAGTGATAAAAACCGGTGCTTGGGATCGGGCAATTTTTTGTAAGGTAATACGTAGTTGCTGGATCGGCAGGGATTGTCCAATCAGCATTTTATGTTCAAGCGCTTCATTTGGATTATTATGCGAATAATCCACCGGTTTATTCAGGGCTTTTTGTAAGAGTTGTTCCAGATGTTTCTGATTGATCGGTTTGCTGACAAAATCAAAGGCCCCGGCTTTGAGCGCAGCAATGGCGATTTCCATGTTGCCATAGGCGGTCAGAACTGCGACCGGAAGTGCCGGATAGAGGCTGCCAATCCAGTCCAGTAACTCCAAACCATTGCCATCGGGCAGATTTAGGTCAGTCAGACAGGCATCATATTGATGATTGGCAAGGCATTTTTTAGCATCTTCCAAACGGTGGGCAATGTGCGTACGAATTCTCATGCGCAGCAATGACATTTGCATGAGGGTACACAAATCTTCCTCATCATCCACCAAAAGCACCAGTGGTTGTTGTTCCCCATTCATCTTCCTTGACCCCTTTAAAGCGTAATACGTTGACAGCTGATGCGAAAGCATGCGCCCTGTTCTTGTTGTATATAGTTTAATTGTGCCTGATTTGCTTCGCAAAAACTATGTGATAAATACAATCCTAATCCGGTACCACTAATCGATGTGCTAAAAAAGGGTTTGAACAATAGAGCTTGATCATGTACGGCTACGCCAGAGCCAAAATCCCGTACATCAATCCAGACCCGATGTTCATAAGGATGCACATTCAGCTGAATATAGGCTGCATCTGCTGAATTGTGACGAATGGCATTACGAATCAGATTAATCAGGATTTGCCGGAATTGTGCTTCATCAAACTGAATCACTAGCGGGATATCAATATTAAATTGAATCTGATCGCGAATATCGGCCAGATCTTCCTGGATAAATAACGGGATAAATTCATTGAGATGAATCGGTATCGGGTGGGTTTCTTTATTTTTGACCATATTCAGCGTGTCCTGAATAATCCGGTCAATCCGGGTCGCCTGTCGGCCAATCATCTGCTGGAGTAGCTGTTGCTGTTCAGTTTCCGAGTCCAGATATAAATCATTGGCTTGCACAATGGCAGCTAGGGGGTTGCGAATTTCATGGGCAATACTGGCCGAGAGTTGACCCAGTGCAGCAAGTTTAAGTTGCTGCACCTGCTGATTGAGTTTTTTGGCATCCTGTAACACCAGTAGCATTAGAGTCTGATGTGGCACAATCAGTTTTTGCACCTGCACATGAATATTATAGCGACTTTGCTGAGATTCAAACTGAAAGCGCTCACCATTTTCCAGTGTCTCAAAATGGATCAGTTCAAATAAATCCGGCTGTGATTGAGATAATGTGAATTTCTCATGGCCGTATTTGGACTCAATTCCAAGAAGATTACAGGCGGCAGGATTACTGAGTACCACATGGTAGTTTTCATCCAGAACCAGATAGCCGGTTTCAATCTGTTCCAGAATATAGCGGTTGATATTCTGTAAGCGATGCAGTTCCAGCGACTGAGAAAAATTCAGATTTTCCAGAATCTGAAAACGACGCACGGCAATTTGTCCGGTGCCATAGACCACAAAAAACAAAAAGGCCAGCAAGGCGCTATTACTGATATTGCTTAAGGAAGAGAAGGCAAAAATACTGCCGATAAAATGCTGATAAATAACGCTGATGACTGCAATGAGCGTGACGACCAAGGCCTTTTTTGCATCTAATAATAAAGATGCAGAAAAGATAGTAATCACAAACAGCAGCCCAATTTGCAAATTAGGACCGTCGCTCGCCAAGGTCAGCAAACTTAAAACGCAGACATCGCTAAAGAAAATCATGATCAGCTGCGGCTGGATTAGGCGTCTGATCCATTTCAGCGCAAACAGCTGTACGGTATTGATCGCAACCCCGATTCCCAGCGCATAATAATACAGCTGCGGGTATTGATAATCGCTGGTGAGTTCGGGATAGGTCAGCAGAAAAATCAGCAGCAGGCCGGTGCTGATCAGCAGACGATAAGCGCTATACCAGATACCGAGATGATATTGATTGAGCGCAGAATAACTGGATTTTTGTGCCATATGCACCGGAACTCGTTAAAAGCTAAGGTTTAATGAGTCCATAGCGCATGGCTAGATGAGTCAGTTTGACATCGCTATCGATATTCAGTTTTTCAAAAATACGGTAACGATAAGTATTCACTGTTTTAACACTGACAAAGAGTTTATCGGCAATTTCCTGGGCGCTGATACAATTCACCACCATCATCGCGACTTGCATTTCCCGTTCTGAAAGGGCATCAAAAGGGGATTGTTGTGTATCAGAAAGGTAAGAGCTGGCTAACTGTTCCGCAATGTCTGCACTGAAATATTTGCCGCCTTGCATGACTTTATTAATCGCACGGACCATTTCCGAAATCGGGGCCCCTTTGGTGATATAACCTTTGGCACCGGCTTTCAATAACAGGGACGGATAAGGTTCTTCTGCCAGACCGCTGACCGCTAGAACTTTGGTTTCCGGCGCACTCTGAAGTAGACGGCGCGTGGTTTCTACGCCGCCAATACCCGGCATATTCACATCTAACAAAACTACATTAGGATGATGTTGACGAACCAGAGAGATCGCTTCTTCACCAGATTCAGCTTGTCCAATTACCTGAACCTCCGCATGGTCTTCTAGCATTCTGCAAATTCCAGTACGAACTAATTCATGGTCGTCCACAACTAAAACTGTGATCACCTACGCTCTCCCTCTGTTAAAAAAATCATTTTTTTGTTACATAAAGCAAAATAAGCTTGCAATGAAAGTACAAAATTAGCAATCCTATTCGCAAGATTAAATCTGAAACTTATCACACAGTGTCAAGAACAAAAAATGTTCTGCATTGTGTTTAAATGTAAGGCATATTAGAGGTAATACGCAAATCAATCTTACCTCTGTTAGTTGAGTGAAGGAATAGTGAAGAAAATAAACAAGTCTTTAAGGCATCTACTCGGCCTGTCCGTGTTAATCAGCATGAGCACGACAAGTTTTGCTGAAATCATTATGAATTCTGGCACGGCAGAGGGCGGTTCCAGCATTAGTTGGTCTTCTGAAGAAGTTAACCAGTTAATGAGCGACGATTTTAATGCATTTGCCAATGAACCGTCGCCACCCGGGTCTGCCACAGTGACTACCACTTTGCGTCAGGCCGGCACAGCAGCGCCAACAACAGCCAAACCTGCTTATACTGCGCCGCAGATTATTGATACGAATCATTTTAGTAATCAACCTTCTGTCAATGCGCGGGCTGCACTGGTCATGGATGCACAAACCGGTGAAGTGCTGTTTAGCAAAAATACCAATACTGCCTATCCGATTGCATCGATTACCAAGCTGATGACAGCAGTGGTGATTTCTGATGCACGTCTGAATATGTCGGAAAAAATCACCCTGCAACAGGCTGATTTTTCCTGTTCAGGGTGTAAAAGCTCAAGCTCGACTTTAAGAGCAGGGGACAGTATGAACCGTGCTGAAGCTTTATTATTTGCTTTGATGAAGTCCGAGAATCCGGCTGCTGCCGCTTTGGCACGAACCTATCCGGGTGGCCGAAGTGCATTTATTGCAGCGATGAACAGTAAAGCCAAAGCTTTAGGCATGAACTCTTCCCGCTTTATGGAATCAACCGGCTTGCATCCTGGAAATGTGGCATCGGCGCGTGACTTGGGGATTTTAGTCAATACGGCTTCTCAATACGGCCTGATTCGCCAGTTCTCGACCACCCCGAGCTATGACTTTAACTTGGGCTATCGTGTGCTGAAATCGAATAATACCAATGCGCTGGTGCGTAATGGTGGCTGGAATATCAATATTTCCAAAACCGGTTTTATTAATGAAGCAGGGCGTTGTGTGGTGATGCATACCACTTTGAATAACCGTCCGGTGGCAGTGGTCCTTTTAGGTGCCAACAGCTCACAGGCCCGTACCAATGATGCGACCCGTTTAATGAGTTGGGTTAGCCAGCAACCTAAACGAATCTAATTGATTGGTTCATAAAAAAAACCCTGCACTTGCAGGGTTTTTTTAATTCTGTTCGAAATTACATATTCGATAGAATAGAGTCTTTCACTTGAGCCATAGTTGCATCAATCGACAACATCACGGCATCAGCACATTGCTTGATGGCAGTGTCTGGATCTTTCAGACCGTTACCCGTTACGGTACATACGATCACTGAACCTTCAGCAATTTTACCCGCTTTAATATCACGGATTGCACCGCCCACAGACGCAGCAGATGCCGGCTCTACGAACACACCTTCATACATAGAAAGCAGACGTTGAGCTTCCAGAATCTCCGCATCAGTCAGTTCATCGAACCAGCCGTTTGAATCACGAACAACCGCTTTAGCATGATTGAAGCTTTGCGGATTACCGATACGAATCGCAGTTGCAACAGTTTCCGGGTTTTCTACTGGACCGCCGCGAAGGAACGGTGCAGCACCAGAGGCTTGGTAACCTGCCATGATTGGCAAGCCAGCCGGTTTAGGACCAGTAAAAGCATCAGTTTCAGCATCGTAAACGACTTGCTCAAATTCTTCTTTCGACTGGTTGGCAACCGCTTCGGTATAACCCATCCAGTGTGCAGTGATGTTACCCGCGTTACCGACTGGCAGGCAGTGATAATCCGGTGCACGACCTAAAGCTTCAACGATTTCATAAGCAATGGTTTTTTGACCTTGCAGGCGGTATGGGTTGATTGAGTTTACAATCGTTACCGGTGCCTGATCGGCAACTTCTTTCACTAGACGCATACCGTCATCGAAGTTACCGCGAATTTGCATGGTGATCGCACCATACATCATCGCCTGCGCCATTTTACCCATGGCAATTTTGCCTTCAGGGATGAGCACGAATGCTTTGATGCCGGCACGCGCAGCATATGCAGCCGCCGCCGCAGAGGTGTTACCAGTAGATGCACAGATGATGGCTTTAGAGCCTTCTTCAACGGCTTTGGTCACGGCCATAGTCATACCGCGGTCTTTAAATGAACCAGTCGGGTTTAAGCCCTCGTACTTCACATAAATTTCAACATCTTTACCAATAATGCGTGGAATATTCTCAAGCTTGATCAGTGGAGTATTACCTTCACCCAAAGAGATCGCACGAGTAGTTGCAGACACTGGTAAACGGTCGCGATAGCGGTCAACTAAACCAGTATAACGATTGGCATTCGACATGATGATGTTCCAATTGTGTGTAGAGCTTGGCAAGGGGAATCCTCCCCTCAACCCGATTAATTATCAAGCGATTCTAAACGAATTCGTACAATTTCGCCATGAATGACGGGTAATGCTTGAATTTGTGAAAGCGCTGCATCCATTTTTGATTCCTTGACTGGATCAGTCAGAATCACGATAGGAATAAGGTCTTTGGATAAACGTGGTTGCTGCATGATCGCATCAATACTGATGCCGGCACGACTGAGAATCGTGGTCACATCAGCGAGCACGCCCATCTGATCTTCGGCATTAATACGGATGTAATAGCCGGTGGTCATTTGTTCACGACTCAAGATCGGTAAATCACTGAGCGCTTCGAAGGCCAGTTGCGGAATGGTTCCTGCGCCGTCTTCTGTGTAAATAATGTCACGGACAATATCAACCACATCGGCAACAACCGCAGAAGCCGTTGGTCCCGCACCCGCGCCAGCACCATAGTACAGTGTTGGGCCAACCGCATTCGCTTGTACCAGAACCGCATTTTTCACGCCGTTAACATTGGCAATCAGCTGGTCATCTGGAATCAGGGTCGGGTGTACACGGAGTTCAATCCCGGCATCGGTACGGCGTGCAATACCCAGGTGTTTAATCCGGAAACCGAGGTCTTCGGCATATTTCACGTCTTGTGCAGTGACTTTGCCAATGCCTTCAGTAAAGACTTTGTCAAACTGTAGCGGAATACCAAAGGCACATGAGGCCAGAATGGTGAGCTTGTGCGCAGCATCAATACCTTCCACATCAAAGGTCGGATCAGCTTCAGCATAACCCAGTTCTTGAGCCTCTTTCAGCACATCTTCAAAAGCACGGCCTTTTTCACGCATTTCACTGAGAATGAAGTTACCCGTGCCGTTAATAATACCGGCCAGCCATTCAATCTTGTTGGCTGCCAGACCTTCACGAATCACTTTAATAATTGGGATACCACCAGCCACTGCGGCTTCATAGGCAATCTGTACGGCATTGTCTTCAGCCGCTTTAAACAGTTCATTACCATGTTCAGCCAAGAGCGCTTTGTTGGCCGTTACAATATGTTTGCCATGTTTCATGGCTTCCATAATAATTTCAAAAGCAGGATGAATTCCGCCCATCACTTCAACCACCACGTCTACATCAGGTTGACGGACGATGTCCATCAAGTCGGCACTTTGTTTAACCGATTCTGGTAGATCCAGATCAGGACGTGGACGACGGGTGCCTACATGGGTAATTTCAATTTCACGACCGGTGCGACGTTTGATCTCAGCAGCATTTTCTTTTAATAGTTTCAAGGCACCACCACCTACAGTACCAAGACCGAGGATTGCCAGACGAACTGGTTTCACGTCACACTCCAAATATAAACAGTTTTTTACAAGAGCCTAGATCATAGCTAAAAAACCCGCCTGACTCTAGGGTCATTTCAGAATATCTTTATCTATAAAATAAAGTTAAATAACGTATTAAAATGAGTTATTTAAGCCGATTCAATAATTCCGATGTAGACAGGTAACCGCCCAGATAAGTACCTTCTGAATTATAAATGGCAGGGGTGCCATTCACGCCCATATTCAGACCCATTTGATATTGATCTTGAACAGGATTTTCACATTTCTTTGTACTAATCTGTGCACCCGCAATCGCTTGGTCAAAGGCACTGCGACGGTCGGCACTGCACCAGATTGCTTCCATGGCCGGCATATGCTGTTCACCACGCGGCCAGGCGATATAACGCACTTCAATGCCTTTGGCATTCATCTCATCCATTTGCTCATGGAATTTATGGCAATACGGACAGCTGACATCGGTAAACACATAAACCACATGCTTGGCTTTGCCTTTAGCTGGATAGACCAGTAAGTCGGCTGGCTTGAGTTCAGCAAAGAGTTTATTGTTGATGCCTGCTTGCAGGTTCTCGCTGACATTGTGCAGCTGTTTATCGCCGAGACGGATCACATCGCCCTGAATCAGGTATTTACCGTCACTGGTGACATAGACCGCAGACATGCCTTCCAGACTCACCCAGTACAGGTTTGGCACTTCAGTAGCTTTAATTTCGGTAATTTTGGCATTGATGCCAGCAGTTTTGAAATGCTTTTCCAGCGTAGAAGCCAGACGCTGTTCTGCATTACGTTCTGTCAGGGTAGAGGCTTCGCCCGTCGCCGGTGCGCTTGCAGTCAACTCTTGCTTTTTATCGTTATTAGTGGAATTGGAACACGCAGTCAGACCCAAACCAGCAGCAAGTGTGCAAGCCATAAAAATTTTTGAGCGGGCAAATGTCATAAAAAACCCTTTTCTTCTTGGATTAAAAACAGAGCATTAGCATAACAAAAAAAAATAGCCACACGTCAAACTTCTCAGTTTATTCCGTCCGGATCTAATTTAAGCTCGTGGATGATGGGTCGCGTGTAGCTGTTGCATCCGTACCTGCGCCACATGAGTATAAATCTGGGTGGTAGACAGATCACTATGTCCGAGTAACATCTGTACCACACGTAAGTCTGCGCCATGATTGAGTAAATGGGTGGCAAAGGCATGGCGCAAGGTATGCGGTGACAGTTCGGATTGAATTCCGGCCTGCAGCGCATAACGCTTAATGGCATACCAGAAATTCTGCCGGCTCATGATGCCGCCATGCTGGGTCAAAAACAGATAATCGGTCGAAGTTTTATACAGTTGCGGACGGGCTTCATTCAGATATTTTTCTACCCATTCACAGGCCATTTGTCCCATCGGCACCAGACGTTCTTTATTGCCTTTACCGACAATCCGTAAATAACCCTGTTTTAAATTGATCAGTTCCAGACGCAGGTTAATCAGTTCGGTCACCCGAAGTCCGCAGGCATACAGCACTTCAAACATGGCACGATCGCGCAGCCCTAATGCCGTGTTGATATCCGGGGCATGAATTAAGGCTTCGACATCTGCTTCGGAGAGATCTTTGGGTAAGGCCCGGCCCAGTTTTGGGGTTTTATGTGCAGCCACCGGATTGTCGCTACGCAGTTTTTGCTCACGCAGAAATTTATAAAATGAACGCAAGGCAGACAGGCAGCGGGCAATCGAACGTGGACTTTTTTGCTGTTTGGTCAGTGCAATCAGCACATCGGAAATATCATCATGATTCCATTCCGGCAGAGGCTTGCTCAGGCATTCTGCACATTGCACCAGATCGGACAAATAGGCATTGCGGGTATGCGGGCTGACTGTTTGTGCAATCAGATAATCACGAAAACCCTGTAAATAACTGAACGCATCAGGAATCTGGACAGGGGCAGGAATACGGGGTTTTTTATTCAGCATAGGGTGAAAGGATCTGATCTGAAAAAGCGATAATCGGGATTGGTATTCTCCACTGTAGTGTAATTTTATGACAGTGTCGATGTGGTATAAGGCTAAATCGAAATGTAATTAATCTTATTTGTTAATTATTCTCATTTGTTTGTATACTGTACAAAATAGTTTAGGAATTTCACGGTGCGTTTGTCTGATTTAAAAGCAAAACAAATTGCCATCATTCGAAAAGTGAGTCGAACAACTGATGGTGAAAGTGCTCTACACGATGTCGTCGCGAGTCGTTTGGAAACTTTAGGCTTTGTACCAGGTACAAAGGTACAGGTCATTACTAAAGGTATTTTTGGTGGAGATCCCATTTTGATTCAAGTTGGATTCACACGTTTTGCTTTGCGTAAATCAGAAGCAGCCAAAATTGAAATCGAACAGGCGGTGTCGGCATGAGTGATACATTACGTATTGCCCTTGTCGGTAACCCTAACTGCGGTAAAACTTCATTATTCAACCATTTAACCGGAACACGCCAAAAAGTCGGTAACTATGCGGGTGTGACGGTTGAACGTAAAGTCGGTACGTTTCAGCTTGCCTCAGGCAAAGCGGTACGGGTACTGGATTTGCCGGGAACCTATAGTCTGGATGCGACCAGTCCGGATGAAGAAATCACCCGCAATGTGGTACAAGGTAAAATTGCGGAAGAGCAGGAGCAGGATGCATTTTTGTGTGTGGTAGATGCCACCAATCTGAAATTGCATTTGGGTCTGGTGCTGGAAATGATTGCGCTGGGTCGTCCAGTGCTGGTCGTGCTGAACATGATGGATGAAGCACGCCGGCGTGGCATGCAGATCAATACTCAGAAGCTGTCTGAGCGACTGGGCGTACCTGTGGTAGAAACGGTGGCTGTGCGCAGTTCAGGCATTGAAAACCTGAAAAACGCCCTGGATCAAGGCAAGTATTCTGTACCCCAGACCGAACTCAGCGGCTTGAAAGGCGACAGTCACCAGCGCGTGGAAAACATTCTGAATGACGTCGTCAATTTCGTCGATCAGGAAGATAAACGTACCGATTTTCTTGACAGGATTTTTCTGCATCCGGTACTGGGCTTAATTAGTCTGGCCGTGATGATGTTTGTGATTTTCCAGGCGGTATTTGCTTGGGCTGCGCCGTTTATGGATGGGATTGAAACCTTCTTTGGCTGGCTGGGTGAGTTCCTCGGCGAATATATTTCGCATCCCTTACTGAATAGTCTGGTGGTGGACGGGATTATTGCCGGTGCCGGCGGAGTGGTAGTATTCCTGCCGCAAATTCTGATTCTGTTCTTCTTTATTCTGGTACTGGAAGAATCAGGTTATTTACCGCGTGCTGCTTTTCTATTAGATAAGCTGATGTTTAAAGCAGGCTTGTCAGGACGTGCCTTTATTCCATTATTGTCCAGCTTTGCCTGTGCCATTCCGGGGATTATGGCTTCGCGTACCATTAGTGATCCGCGAGATCGTTTAACCACGATTTTTGTTGCACCCTTAATGACCTGTTCGGCGCGCTTGCCAGTTTATGCCTTGCTGATTGCAGCATTTATACCATCACAAACTGTTTGGGGTTTCCTCAATCTGCAAGGTCTGGTGCTGTTTGGTCTGTATATGGCGGGTATCGTGAGTGCCTTGCTGGTGTCTTTTGTGTTGAAATTCTTCCACAAAGATAAATCACAGCACATGTTATTGATGGAACTGCCAAGCTACCGTTTTCCGGACCTGAAGAACGTCTGGATCGGCTTGCTGGATCGCGGCAAAATCTTCTTGAAACGGGTCGGTGGCATCATCTTCGCATTATCGATTGTACTGTGGTTCTTGTGTACTTTCCCACAGCCGCCAGAAGGCGCAACCTTGCCGGCCATTGATTATTCATTGGCAGGGATGCTCGGTCATCTGATGCAGCCGATCTTTGCACCGCTCGGTTTTAACTGGCAGATCTGTATTGCCCTGATTCCGGCGATGGCAGCGCGTGAAGTGGTCGTTGCAGCACTGGGTACAGTGTATGCGATGTCGGCAGTTGATGAAGATGCGATGTCTGAAGGTTTGGCTGCACTGATCAGCGGTGGAGGCGATCTGGGCTGGTCAGTGGCGACAGGTTTGTCTTTGTTGGTGTGGTTTATTTATGCACCGCATTGTCTGGCGACCCTAGCAACGGTGAAACGTGAAACCGGTTCCTGGAAAACTGTCAGTATCATGACTGTTTACCTGTTTGGTCTGGCATATTTCATGTCATTCCTGACTTATCAAATTGCTTCATATTATTTAGGCTAAATCTCAGATTGGCCTTGACCAGTTGAGTTTGCTGCATTGTATACGTATGGGAGATTGAGATGATTGAAATTCTAATTGTGACAGCACTGGTGCTTTGGAGCA
The DNA here is from genome assembly GCF_053543775.1 of Acinetobacter endophylla. Taxonomy (NCBI): domain Bacteria; kingdom Pseudomonadati; phylum Pseudomonadota; class Gammaproteobacteria; order Moraxellales; family Moraxellaceae; genus Acinetobacter; species Acinetobacter endophylla. The sequence continues at coordinate 42,234 of NZ_JBLVOM010000029.1, forward strand.
TGCTGGTTGTCTTTAAAAAGGTGTTTCCGAACACCTCTAACTCAGTCTTCCAGAAGCTGTCTGATGCCTGCGCAGCCAAGGGCTGGCAGCGTCTGGCCAAATGGCTGCAACCGGGTATAGCTGCAGGCTGTGGTGGCAACTGTGCCTGCCCAGTTTCAGAAAAAAGTGTAGAGGAAAAGCCAGCCCAACAAGCGGTAAAATGGAAATAATTTCCTTTTCGAGCTAAATTTTAAAAACCGTCATGATCATGACGGTTTTTTTACGCATGGACACAAAAAAATGTGCAGAAAAGCCAATCAGAAAAGGCATTCAAAACAGCAAAGTGCTACCATTTCGTCAGTTTCAAAATAGACCAAAATATGGGGCGAAAATGTTAATACAACGTGGTGGGTTAAAAGTCGTTGCAGGACTCGGAATATCAGGTGTTGCAGCAGTCAATTTCTTGCATAGTCAGGGCTACCGCGTTGCAGTAACAGATTCTAGAGCCAATCCGCCAGGACATGACCAGATACCCGCTGAGGTTCAGACCAGTTTTGGTCAGTTTGATGCCGAGCTGTTGTTGTCTGCAGAAGAAATCGTGATCAGCCCGGGGCTTGATCCTAAACTTCCTGAAATTCAGGCAGCGATTAACAATGGCATTCCAGTAGTCAGTGAAATCCAGATTTTACGCCGTGCTACGGATAAGCCTATTGTGGCGATTACCGGTTCTAATGCCAAAAGTACCGTAACGACCTTGATTGGCTTGATGGCAGCGGATGCAGGCAAAAAAGTTGCCGTCGGTGGTAACTTAGGCCGTCCTGCGTTAGACCTGACCAAAGATGATCCTGAACTGTATATTCTCGAGCTGTCCAGTTTCCAGCTGGAAACCACCTCAAATCTGGCGGCTGAAGTCGCGGTAGTGTTGAACATGAGTGAAGATCATCTGGATCGTCATGGCGATATGATGGGTTATCACACGGCGAAACACCGGATTTTCCAGGGTGTGAAAAAAGTCGTATATAACCGTGATGACTCTTTGACCCGTCCGTTGGTACCAGACGTAACACCGATGCAAAGCTTTGGTCTAAATGCGCCAGATATGAACCAGTACGGTATTCTCAAAGATACCGATGGCAGCATCTGGCTGGCGCGTGGTCGTGAGCGTCTGCTGAAAAGTACCGAGATGTATATGCAGGGCACGCATAATGTTGCCAATGCCTTGGCCTGTCTGGCACTGGGTGAGGCGATTGGTTTACCACTGGACCGTATGCTTGACACTTTAAAGACTTTTAAAGGTCTGGAACATCGCTGTGAATTCGTTAAAGAAGTGCAAGGCGTACGTTATTATAACGACTCCAAAGGTACTAATATTGGAGCAACCTTGGCGGCGCTAGATGGTCTAGGCATGGCGATTGAAGCCCAAGGCGGTAAGGTCGCGATTATTCTTGGTGGACAAGGTAAGGGTCAGGATTTTAAAGCCTTGCGTGAATCACTCGCTAAATATGCCAAAGTGGCCGTGTTGATCGGTGAAGATCGTCCCGTCATTGAAACAGCGATTGCGGGTACGACTGAACTCATCCATGCGAACAGCCTGCAGCAGGCGGTAGAAATCTGCCAAAAGCACACCCATACCTATGATGTCGTGCTATTGTCTCCTGCATGCGCAAGTTTTGATATGTTCTCGGGTTATCCTGAGCGTGGTCGCAAGTTTGTTGCGTATGTGAATGAACTCAATTAAGAATAACAAGGATTCGTGATATGGCTGGGTTTGCTCAGACTACGATCAATAAATTAAATCAATTTTATACGCACTGGGTACCCAGAATACCTGCTGAAGTGAATCCACGGAATGTATTGATTTTTTGTGTATTGGCTTTGCTCTGTATTGGCTCGATCATGGTGGCGTCTGCCTCGATGCCCTATGCAGAACGTATGCACGAAAATCCGTTTCATTATATTAGTCGGCACGGAATTTCAATTTTTGTCGCTGCCCTAGCAGCTTTGCTGGCTTATAAAATCCCCTTAAAAGTCTGGTTTAATAATACTTTCTTTTTATGGATTATTACCATCGTACTTTTGGTGGCGGTGCTGTTTGTCGGAACGGAAGTCAATGGTTCCAAACGCTGGATTCGGGTCGCAGGCTTTACCTTACAGGCTTCGGAAGTCGCTAAAGTGATGATGGCGATTTTTACCGCAGACTATGTGGTACGCCGTGCGGAAGAAGTGCGGAATAATATCAAGGGTTTGGTCCGTTTAAGTGCCATCATGGGTGCTACCGTCGGTTTGATTATTCTCGAGCCTGACCTGGGTGCAACCGTGGTAATTACCTTAACCATGCTTGGCGTGTTCTTTCTGGCGGGTGCGCCGTGGATTCAGTTCGGTGTGGCCTTTATGACCCTGGTCGGCGCCTTTGCTGCCGCGATTCTGTTAGAACCGTATCGTCTGCAACGTCTGCTGTCTTTTTCAAATCCTTGGGAAGATCCACTAGGTACCGGTTATCAGCTCTCCAATGCCCTGATGGCCTTTGGTCGTGGTGAATGGGCGGGGGTCGGTCTGGGACACAGTATCCAGAAAATGTCTTATTTGCCTGAGGCACATACCGATTTCATGCTGGCAATTTTGGGTGAAGAATTTGGCTTTTTAGGTATTTCGACCATCCTGATTTTGTCCTTCACCATGCTGGTTTGCTGTATCCGTATCGGGCATCGTGCCTTGCAGCATCAATATCTGCGTGCCGGCTATCTGGCCTATGGTATCAGTATCATTTTCCTATTACAGATTCTGGTGAATGCCGGCATGAATATGGGCATGTTGCCGACCAAAGGTTTGACGCTGCCATTTATCAGTTATGGCGGTTCATCCCTGATTATCTGTGCGGTCATGATCAGTCTGATTCTGAAAATTGATTCAACCACACGCCAGGTCAATCCAAGCCGCGAAGAATCAAGCTTCTAGATTGGAGTTCCGTCCTGGCTCTGGCTGAGCATGGTCCAGTACCGTGCTCGGCATTGCGGTTCCACAATTGGAACAGGTCACAAAAGCAGTTTTAGGCTTGGAAAGTGGAATCAAGGGAATAAAAAACAAAGAAAAATAATTACGCTGCTGTTTCAGCTCATAGCCCGAACGGGTACGGCAGACTGGACACAGAAACTGGCTTTTTTCAATTGTTTTGGTTTTAGGGCCGATGCCAAAAATAAAAAACATACTCTTCTTTCTATCTATTTGTCATTATAGAAGTCTAGCTTAAGTGAAAGGCTGTTTTTATAAATAGTGACCTTGTAGCTCAGTTGTATGTGGAATCTGCTCGATATCCCATTGCGCCACTGCCTGTTGCAGCATCCGTTGCGGAGTATCCAGATCAACTTCGGCCTGATGTAAAGCCTTAAGTGCCTGTTTTAATAATTGTGGCGCCTGAGTTAAATCCAGGGCTTGGGCCAGATTCTGTTTTGACAGTTTTTGTCCCTGATCATTCATTGCCAGCGGCAGATGCATATAGCTCAGCTGCGGATAACCGAGTAGCTGCCCCAAATAAATTTGTCGTTCAGTATTATCTAAAAGATCAGCCCCACGTACCACATGGGTCATACCTTGCAGATAATCATCGACCACTACAGCCAGCTGGTAATTAATAATGCCATCACGACGTTTTAAGACAAAGTCCCCCAGATCTTTTTTTAGTTCTGAACAGTGCCGACCTTGCAGCCGGTCTTCAAAACAGATTTCAACATCCTCAACTTTTAAACGAATGGCCTGATGCTCAAAAGCCAGACCCAAGTCACGGCAGGTATCCTGATAGATATGATTGGAACCGAGCATTTTACGGGTACATTGGCAGGCATAAACCAAGCCCTGCTGACGCAATTGCTGGATGACATCTTCATAAATGTCTAAACGGTCTTTCTGGAAAATGATCTCAGCATCAGGTTCAAGCTGAAAGGCGTCCATGGCACGCAGAATATGCTCTTCGCTGCCGGGATAAATACGAGGAATATCGGTATCTTCAATCCGGACCAGCCATTTACCATGATTGGCTTTGGCATCGCAGTAACTGGCAACAGCAGTAATGAGGGAACCAAAATGCAAAGGGCCGGTTGGCGATGGCGCGAACCGGCCCACGTAATTCACTTCAGCTTTCCCTCCCTTTATTAAAGGGAGGGGCAGGGAGGGATTACTTAAAGACATGCTTAACCGTTATTTTGCTTCTCTTTGATCTCTGCAAGGGTTTTGCAGTCAATACATAAAGTAGCCGTTGGACGTGCTTCTAAACGACGCAGACCAATCTCGATACCACAGGTTTCACAGAAACCATAGTCATCATTCTGGATCGCTTCGATCGACTGTTCGATTTTACGAATCAGTTTACGTTCACGGTCACGGGTACGTAACTCAATCGCAAATTCTTCTTCCTGAGTCGCACGGTCATTCACATCTGGAAGAGCAGTATTTTCGTCTTGCATCGTATTCAGGGTACGATCCACTTCTGACATCAACTCAGCTTTCCAAGCCAGCAAGATTTGGCGGAAATGCTCAAGCTGACCTTCAGACATGTATTCTTCATTTTTTTTAGGTTGATAAGGTTCAATACCAAATAAGCTAGCAGTAGAACCACCGTCAGTCGTTTTAGGCTTAGATTTGCGTACGCGCTTTGCAGCTTTCTCTTCTACAACATCAGTTTGATTGTCTAAGACTTGATTTTGGTTGTCATTCGCCATTTAGGGCATTCCTCATCTATGCGTATGATTGCTACGCAAAAAATATGGTGATATGCAGTTTTTTATCCACCCTGTAGAAAGATTATCCTCCTATGGGGGCCGTCATCATATAGACTTTTTATGCTTATTGATAGTCTTTGATGTCTGGACTATGCATATCACATTTCCTTTGGTTGCAATAAAGTAATGCAAAAAAAACAAATTGAAAAGTTAATAACCTGAAATTTCGGTATTAATATTTTGCTGGCTCAATGCCACCCGTTCAATATAGGTATCAAACTCACCATTTTGTTGCAAATGTAATACACGATAACCTGGTGCCGCCTGATCTAGCGCGAAATCTTCGCTTTTAGGTTTAAACTGTACACTGGTCGATGGCGTGGATAAAAAGTAGATACCATGCCATTCGTTACAGGAATCCTGATGCACATGACCAAACAGAACCAGCTTGATATTCTGATGCCGAGCCAGTACATCTTTCAAATCTTCAGCATTTTTCAGCCGGTGCTGATCAATCCAGTGCGATTTCATCGCAAAAGGATGGTGATGACAAGCCACAATGACATGCTGATGTTTAAATTCAAGCAATAATTGGTCCAATTGATCGAGTTGAGCCTGTTCCACCCAGCCATCGATCTTGCCTTGAACAGCACTATTTAACAGGATCATGGTCCAGGTGCCAAAATGAATGGCATGTACCTGATTCGCATTCTGGTGAAAAGGGAACACCCGAGAATCGTCATGGTTACCTGGAATCTGATAATGCGGCACGTTTAAAGACTGGACAAATGCTAAATAGCGCTGATAAGTCTGTTCGACCGGCACCTGCGCCAGATCACCGGTATGAATCAGTGCATCCATTTGGGGGAAACGTTGTTGGATCTGCTGCATCACTTCATGAAAACTCTGCTCGGGATTCATCCGGGCAAATTCCAGCTCTTCCCGATCCATCAGATGAGTATCAGAAATCTGGATAATGGTCCAATCCGGCTGTGTGCTTGACTGCTGAAAACTCATGTCTTTCCCCTTAGACATATTCCTGCAGTATGAATATGTTGTTGCAACCATTGCAAGGCCATAATGACAGGTGCATTTCTTAAGCGACCATTCGTGAGCAAGGACGGAATATCGGCATAATCCAGAATATGCAGCTGGATATTTTCACCTTCATCCGGCATGCCAAAAACACCACCCTGTTCAGGTAATTCGGTCTGGGCCACATATAAATGAAATAATTCGGAACATGCTCCGGCGGAAGGATAGAAGCTGAAAATGTGCTGTAGCTCATCCAGGGTACAGCCTGATTCTTCAAGTGCCTCGCGGCGGATGCACGCTTCAGGCGCTTCATTGCCATCCAGAACGCCAGCAATCACTTCGAGTTGCCAAGGAGAATCGATATCGTCCAGTCCACCAATCCGGAACTGTTCAATCAGGCCGAATTTCTGCTGTTGATGGTTGTACATCAGCACACCCGCTGCTTCTGGCCGGTGAATCAGCTCACGTTGCAAAACAGGGGTTGAGCTTTCCTGATTAAATAAACGGTGTTTCAGGCTGACTTGTTCTACCTGAATAAATCCCCGGTACAAGAACTCACGTGCCTCTACGCTAAAGTCTTTTTTATTATAAGAGGCCTGTTTAATAATATTCATATGCTCAGATAGAATGAATTGATTTATTTTCATCCTATCTGAGTTTTTTTTGAAGACAACTGTTTTTTTTACAGTTTTATAGTTTGTGGTATAAATTTTGACCAGATTTGTGGAAGCTGGCTTTCATCTGATCCATACCCGCTTCAATTTCGGCCTGAGAGCTTGCTGGCTGATCAGGATTAGCCTGTTGACTGGCATAATCACGAACATTCTGGCTAATCTTCATTGAACAGAACTTCGGTCCGCACATGGAACAAAAGTGCGCAGATTTATGCGCCGCTTTCGGCATGGTTTCATCATGCATGCTGCGCGCCGTGTCCGGATCCAGACTCAAGTTAAACTGGTCTTCCCAGCGGAACTCAAAACGCGCCTTGGACAGGGCATTATCCCGGGCCTGTGCTCCCGGATGACCTTTGGCCAGATCGGCTGCATGCGCGGCAATCTTGTAGGTAATAATGCCGTCTTTGACATCCTTTTTATTGGGTAAGCCTAAATGCTCCTTAGGAGTGACATAACACAGCATTGCAGTACCATACCAGCCAATCATCGCAGCGCCGATGGCTGAAGTAATGTGGTCATAACCCGGTGCGATATCGGTGGTGAGTGGCCCCAAGGTATAAAATGGCGCTTCCTTACAGACTTCCAGTTGCAGGTCCATATTTTCCTTGATCATATGCATCGGGACATGCCCCGGACCTTCGATCATCACTTGAACATCATGCTCCCAGGCACGATGGGTCAGTTCGCCCAAAGTTCTGAGTTCGGCAAATTGTGCTTCGTCATTGGCATCCTGCACACAGCCTGGACGTAGGCCATCGCCGAGACTGAACGATACGTCATAAGCTTTCATGATTTCGCAGATTTCATCGAAATGGGTATACAGGAAGTTTTCCTGATGATGTGCCAGACACCACTGCGCCATGATCGAACCGCCACGCGATACGATACCGGTCAAACGGTTGGCCGTCAGCGGTACATATCTTAAAAGCACGCCGGCATGAATGGTGAAATAGTCCACGCCTTGTTCGGCTTGTTCAATCAGGGTGTCTTTAAAGATCTCCCAGGTCAGGTCTTCGGCCACACCATTGACTTTTTCCAGTGCCTGATAGATTGGTACGGTTCCGATCGGCACTGGAGAATTCCGGATAATCCATTCCCGGGTTTCATGAATATTCTGGCCGGTTGACAGATCCATAATCGTATCTGCACCCCAGCGCGTCGCCCAGGTCATTTTCGAGACTTCTTCTTCGATACTTGAACCGAGTGCAGAATTACCAATATTGGCATTGATTTTCACCAAAAAATTACGCCCGATGATCATCGGTTCTAGTTCCGGATGATTGATATTGGCCGGAATAATCGCGCGTCCTGCGGCGACTTCCTGACGCACAAATTCTGGCGTGATTTCGCGTAAATTCTGGGCACCAAAATTCTGGCCCGGATGTTGGCGCATATCGACACCTTCATGCTGGCGCAGGTTTTCACGAATGGCGATGTATTCCATTTCCGGGGTGATGATGCCTTGCTTGGCATAATGCATCTGGGTAATGTTGCAGCCACGTTTGGCTTTACGTGGTTTTTGGATATGTGCGAAACGGATCGCGGCTGTGCGGATGTCGCGTAAACGCTGGCGGCCAAATTCAGAACTGAGCTGATCCAGAATTTCGCTATCGTTGCGCTGTTCAATCCAGCTTTCACGAACATTCGGCAGACCTTTGTTCAGGTCAATCGTCACGTTGGGGTCGGTATACACACCCGAAGTGTCATAGACCATCAAAGGTGGATTATGTTCGCCACCCAGACTGGTCGGGGTTTCACTTAAGGAAATTTCCCGCATGGGTACCTGAATATCAGGACGGGAACCTTGCAGATAGACTTTACGTGAAGCGGGCAGAATCCGTGTTAGATCACGGGCTTCCTGTTCATGAGCGGAGAGAGAAGTTTCAGAAGAAAGATTCGTTAACTGGTTCATGGCTATGATCCTTATGAATGACATCAACGAATCAAGCACGACCAAAAACGTAGGCAGATTTATCCTGAACAGATAAAGCAAGGGTTGAGTTTTTAGCTGGCTTGATTCCTACGCAGGTATTAACCTGATCAGGTTCAACGGTACTCATGCTCAATTCCTGATAACGACAAAAGGAATCACATGATCTCAGCGAGGATTTACTCGCGCTCCGTCAAGCGAGGCTAAAGCTTAGCTCAGTTTAGGCAGAATAAACAGGTTTAAATCTCTCAACTTTAAGCAAGGAGTGATTCAGACCTTGTCAAATGAACTGACTCTATCACTGATGAACTAGATGCAGATGGCATCGGTAAAACAGTCTTTATCGTATTTTTGTGAGGGCGGACTGATCTGGGCATAGTACAGAATCTGTTCTGCTTCCGAACGGTTTCTATAATCAGCAGGCAAGGCTTGCTGGCGCTGTTCCGGAGTCATGTCCAGAAATTCCAGAAACAGGCGTGCCTGTGTGGACAGCATGGATTTCTGGCCGCTCGACAGCCCAATAATAGTTTCCAGATGACTGGTATCGACAGCATAACGATCGCGATAATCTTCAGACACCGGTGATTGCTCGGTACCTCTAAACAGGAAATAGGTATATTGCTTCAGCAGATATTCGGCATCTCTTTTATAGCTGCTATTGGGATAAGTCTTGAGATAATCTTCCCAAAGCAGGCTGCGGGCTGCAATATCAGCGGCTTCAATCTGCAGGCGTTTTTCCACCAGTACTGGTTCCATATTCTGTTCCGCCAGATTTTCAATAAAGGCTTTTTCAGCGGCCGGTAAATAAGGAGCAAAAATACGCGCTAGATATTCCGGACTGCGGCGATAATGTAAAGTGCCATCTCCCAGATCCAGCAGTTCTACATAAGCCTGCCCCTTGTGTTTTAACAGATACTGGTCACGTGAGGTGAGCTGTTGAAAATGCGCGTGCTGAATGGTCGGATGCTGGGCCATTTCCAGTGCATACTGCTCAAAGGCGCGTTGCTGAAATTCGGTGCGATCCACCTTTAAAAAGCGCTGATACATTTCAGTAGAGCGCAACATCAGATTTTTCTGCTCTGCCAGTTCCATTAAGGGCAGGCACACTTTAAGATCCTGATTAATCTGTTCCAGCGCAAAAGTCGTACGCTGGTCATTAATCTGGGACATGTTTTTTTCAATATTCTGGCACATGAGGCTGAAGTCATTGACTGGACTTTGGGCTTGACTCGCTTCAGGCTGTTCAATCTGGAGCTGTGATTCTGAGGGCTGCTGACAGCCTCCCAGAAACAGCAAACTGCCGGCAATGAAACAGGCTTTGAATATCGACGGGAATGGCATTAACACTGTGCTTCAGGACTCTGTATAGGTGAATTCAGAAAATAACGGCCTTACTGGGAGGTATATTGTATAGATCAAATTAAAATACTATGTTTAGTATTGTGAATTGCTTTGTTACATTGCAGACAGAGATCTTGAAAATTGAATTAATCGTGAATAAAACGCGATAGTTATATTAAAAAGTTAATAAAAATCATACGTAAAAATTCGAGAGATCTCTTTAGTATGGCTTAGCTTAAAGCGCCAGAATTTTTTGATCTGAATGGCTGTTAGGGGTTAACACTATAAAATGAAATTAAAACTCAGTGTCATGGCCGGTTTATTGCTATTAATTAGTCCGGCGATTTTTGCCCTGGATTTACAAGAAGCGTATGCACGCGCCCAGCAAAATGATCCAAATTGGCAGGCGAATGTGTTGCAGTACCAATCTGATCAGCTCAATCTGGGGATTGCAGGCGGAAATTTGCTGCCGACCGTGACTTTATCTGGAAGTGTGACCCGTAAAAACCAGTCCGTCAACAACTCAGAGTCTGAAGGTTTGCCTGCTGAATTTGGTGAGTTGCAAAGTTCCAGTACAACCAGCCGTCAGGTGGCCTTAACCGCACGCCAACCTTTATTTCGCTGGGATGCCTGGCAAGGTTATAAGCAGGTCAAGACCTCGGTCGAACTCAGTGAAGTCAATCTGCGTCTGCAAAAACAGCAGCATATTTTACAGGTGGCCGAAGCCTATTTTAATGTCTTGCGGCAGCAGTCTTTGACTACGGCTTATTTACAGGAAGAGCAGGCGCTGTCTGAACAGTTACGCATGATGAATGCTAAGCTGAAAGAAGGTTTGGTGGCGCGTAGTGAGGTCAGTGAAGCTAATGCCCAGTATCAAAGTGCCCAAGCCAACCGGATTTCGACTCAAGTTCAGCTGGTACTGGCCCAAGAACAGCTGGCACAGTTAATCGGCCCTTATCAGGAAAATCTGGCGGTATTACGCAACGATTTCCAGTTCCAGAAACCGGTTCCAAGTGATATGCAGTCCTGGACCGAATTAGCACAAAGCCAAAATCTGAATATTCTGCAAGCGCGTCTGCAAAAGCGCTATTCTGAAGATGCCAAACGGGTCGAACAGGCTGCGCTCTATCCGCAGGTCGAAGCGGTCGGAACCTATGGCTATTTAAAGCAAAGTCCGGCTACGATCATGTCCAGCAATGGAGATTTCGACCAGATTGGGGTGGAGGTGAACTGGAATGTATTTAGCGGTGGACGCACGCAAAAAAGTATCCGTCAGGCCGGCGTTAATGTGCAAAAAAGTGAAGCGCAACTGGATGCAGCCATCCGTAAAGCCAATACCGATGTGAAACAGTCCTTTATGCAGGTAGAAACCGATCAGGCCAAACTGAATGCACGTAAAGCCGCGATGGACTCTTCGGAAATTGTCTCACAAGCGTCCAGAGCCCAATATCAGGAAGGCTTAAAAACCATGGTCGATGTGTTGCTGGCACAGCGTAATGCCTTTTCTGCCAAGACCGATTATTTGAATGCCAAATATGATTATCTGTTGCATGTGCTGCAATTGCAGGCCTCGGTCGGGCAGTTAACCGAAAAGGAACTGGCAGAGCTGAATGCCTGGCTGATTGAATATGATTCGCCTCAGCCTCTATGAGGCTACTATTGTCATCAAACTTTCATCATAGATATGCTTTAATATGATTTATTATTGATCATTGTCCTCTATCGTTCAGGAGTAGCTTTCCTTGTGTCCAAATAATCCTGTATTAAGTCATCACATTTCTTCGCAATTTAATGAAGAACTGCAGGACGTAAATACCAAATTCATGACGATGGGCGGACTGGTAGAACAGCAGGTAGCTAATGCCATTCATGCCCTATTGGACACAGATGTCTCAATGGCAGTAGATGTGCAGTTTCAAGATAATGTCGTCAATCAGATGGAACGAGATATTGATGAAGCGCTGACCCTGATTCTGGCGCGCCGTCATCCTGCCGCGATTGATTTACGTATGGTGCTTGCCATGTCCAAGGCCAATACCGATCTGGAACGGATCGGCGATGAAGCCTCGAAAATAGGCCGAATTGCACAAAGCTTATGTGAAGAGGGCGGCTCACCGCGCGGTTATATGGAAACCCGGCATATTGGCAACCAGGTGCGGGTGATGATTCATGATGCACTGGATGCTTTTGCGCGTCTGGATGTAGATCAAGCTTTGAAGGTCATGTTGGCAGATGCGGATATTGACCGTGAGTATCAATCAGCCACACGTACGCTTATGACTTATATGATTGAAGATCCGCGGCATATCAGTCGTGTCATCAATGTATTATGGGTGCTGCGTTCACTCGAAAGAATTGGCGATCATGCCCGGAATATTTCGGAACAGGTGATCTATATGGTCAAAGGTTTTGATGTGCGTCATACCAGCGTTGAAGAAATTGAACAGAAAGTTCAGCGTTAAACGTTCCAGACTTAAATAAAAAAACCTCCAGCTCGGAGGTTTTTTATTGGGATAGAAAAGCTAACTATGAGTTTCTTCCTCAGCATCATCTTCAAAAGTTTTGGCAATTTTTTCAATATTTAGGCTCTTGGCCATCGCATCAAAGATTTCCTTATATACGCCTTGCTGATGATAAAGCTGATCGTGTTCACCATGTTCAGCAATCGTTCCTTCTTTCATCACATAGGTATAATCTGCATCAATAATCTGCGACAGGCTATGCGAAATGATGATCACGGTACGGCCTTGCTTGATCTGGTCCAGACTTTGTTTGATCTGTTCCGTGGCAATTGCATCCAGACTCGCCGTCGGTTCATCCAGAAAAATGATTGGTGGATTTTTCAGGAACATCCGTGCCAAGGCAATCCGTTGCTGCTGGCCGCCAGACAGCATCAAGGCATCGCTGTCATAGCCATCCGGTAACTGTAAAATCTGCTCATGAATCGAGGCTTTTTCTGCCGCTTCAATTACATCCTCCATTGAGGCAGTAGTTTTGCCGTAGCGGATATTGTCAAAGATGGTGCCCTGAAAAATATGGTTTTTTTGCAAGACCAGACCAATATGATCGCGTAGATATTGGGTGTCATAATCTTTCAGGTCAATGCCATCCAGTTTGATCTGGCCTTGCTGTGGTTCATAAAATTTATCCAGCAAACTGATCAGGGTGGATTTTCCGGCACCCGATAAGCCCACCAAGGCGGTAATTTTATTGGGACGAATTTCCATATCAATATCTTTCAGGGCATGGTGGCCGTTTGGATAATAAAAATTCACGCCACTCAGTTCAAATTTTCCTTGGACAATCGGTTTCTGCTGACCGCTTTGTTCAATTTCATCATCTGCTTCCAGAATCTTGAAAAAGCTTTCTGAATAGATCATGGCGTCATTTACTTCATCATAAATCCGGTGCAGGGATCGGATTGGGGCAGAGACATTATTAAATAGCAACACATGAAACATGATCATGCCAATACTCATCTGGCCATCCAGCACAAAGTAGGAGGTTAGAATAATGATGAGTACAATCCCGATCTGTTCCAGAAAAGTTTTCAGGCCATCAAATAGGAAACTGGTCTGGCGGGTTTTCATCTGATTGTCGGTCAGTTCACGCTGTAAACCGAGCTGCTTTTCCGATTCAATCGATTCGCGGTTAAAGGATTTGATTACGGTAATCGAGTTGATGATGCTGAGAATGCCCTGACTCTTTTTCTCCCGACCATCGCGAAGACTGCGGCGCCAGCCCCCCAGCTTTTGCGCCTGTTTATAGGTCAACCAGAAATAGATCGGGACAATGGCAGTCGCGACCAGACCGACATAAACATTGGCATAATACATTAACCCCAAAGCCACAATGGCACTGGTAAATAACGGTAAAATATCAATAAAGAAGATCTGAACGAGACGGGTCAGTGAACCAATACCACGGTCAATCCGGGTCTGTAATTTACCGGCCTGGTTATTTTCCTGATTAAAAAATTCCAGACGATATTTTAAAAACTTTTCAATAATCCCTTGGGCCAGATCCTGAGAGACAAAAATCCGCAGTTTCTCTCCATAGAACTTCTGCCCGAACTGGACAAAGGCATTGATAATTTCTTTGCCAAGCAAAATCGCCGAAATCGTGATCAGAATATGCCAGCCTTGCTCCAGTCCTTGACCGGTTTCGAGTAGCGAATTGATGCTGTCGACTGCATATTGCAAGGTAATGGCATTGACCTGTGCGGTGAATGAACCGATCAGGGTCAGAATCAGCGTGGCAATCACCAGCAACCGATAAGGCTGAACAAAGGGACGAAGTTTCTGAAACAGCTGCCATAAGTTCATAAAAGGATTATTTTTATTGTGAAAATTGAATTCAGTCTAGGCAGGAATTAGGCAAGCCACAAGCATAAATGTTGTAGTCATTTGTGAAGAGCAGTTGTAATCTTTTAGGTCGAATGTCAGTATTTTCATGTGGATACTGGATCTGATTGATATGACGCTCGATTTATTTGCACCCCAGCCGCAAGCCAATGTATTACCTTTTGATGGGGTAGTAGAAGATTATGGCCTGATTTTGGATCAGGAACAAAGCCAGCAGTATCTACAGCATTTTCTCAGTCAGCTGGCCTGGCAACATGATGAAGTGCATTTATTTGGCAAGCACCATGTCACAGGTCGCCAGGTGGTCTGGTATGGCGATGAACATTATCAGTATCGTTATTCTGGTACGCTCAAACAAGCTCAGGTATGGACACCCGGATTATTCCGTTTAAAGCAGCATATTGAAATTCTGGTCGGTCATCCCTTTAATTCCTGTCTGGCCAATTTGTATGAAGATGGTTCGCAAGGCTTGGGTTGGCATAGTGATGATGAGCCGGCTTTATATACAGGTACTTCTCGGGAAAATGTCATCGCTTCTCTGAGTCTGGGAGCCACCCGCAAAATGAGCTTTAAGCATAAAATTCGCAGTGATAAAGTCGATGTGCTGTTACATAGTGGGCAATTAATTGTGATGCGTGGCGCGACACAGCAACACTGGAAGCACAGTATCAGCAAAACCAGCAAAGTTTTAACACCAAGAATTAACCTGACTTTTCGTTATTTTTATCCTTAAGAAGCATTTTGGAGCATAAAAAAGCACCCTGACGGATGCTGATTTAAAAAATTTTCAAAACAGATTAAGGCGTGATCCCGGCAGGATGACGATACCAGCTTTCAATCAACAAGGCAGCCGCAATGCTGTCGGCAGAGAGTTTTTTGCCGCGACCTTGAGCCTGATAATGATCCAGCTCATCGCGTGCTTCACGGGTGGTCAGACGTTCATCTACCATCCAGGTTTCAATATTGGTCTGATGACGTAAACGGCGGGCAAATTTTCGCGCCCGTGTCGACAGCTCGGATTCACTATCATCCATGTTCAATGGCAAACCGACCAGAAATAAATTCGGTTGATGGCTTTTCACGATTTTGAGCAGTTCATCCCAGTTGGGGATACCATCTTTCATGGGAAATAAGGGCAGGGGATTGGCACTTGCAATCAGGGATTGTCCAACTGACATTCCCATTTTTTGTGTACCAAAATCAAACGCCATAATGGTTTGTGGCACGTTTACATCAGGCATGTCCAATCTCGGAAGATAACCAGTTGCGGTCTACACCCATTTTTTTATAGGCAGCGTCCCAACGGTCGTTATAAGGGAGGTTAAAAATCAGATCCATATCGGAATCACAAATCAGCCAGTCACCACGGGCAATTTCCTGTTCCAGCTGGTGTTTGCCCCAACTGGCATAACCGAGGGCAATCTGATAGCGACCGACCCCTTCATTATGCGCAATGGCATCCAGAATATCTTTGGAAGTGGTAATGCAGACATTTTCACCTACGGCGATGGAGGAATGCCAGGTCGGCTGACCAGTATGCAAGACAAAACCGGCCTCAGGGCGTAAAGGGCCGCCTTGTAATACTTCATGCGGATTGACATTGTCTGCTTCAATATCAAGATCATTCAGCAATTCTTTAATTTGAATGCCGGCAGGTCGATTGATAATGATGCCTTGGGCACCATCTTCATCATGACGCGCGAGATAAATGACCGTCTGTGCAAAAAAATCATCATTCGCATGCGGTGGTGCAATCAGACAACGATGTGTCAGAAACTGTTTGGTCACCTGAGCAGTTCTCCCAAAGTCAGTATGCTATGCAGTCTGAAAAAGTGAAGCATGGCCTACGGGCCTAATTGTAATCACTCAAACAGCGGCTTTCTTCCTGCTAGTTATCCCATAAAATGCTTAGGCTGACAACTTGGATATGGGGTAAATCAGGCATGAACAGGTTAAGGCCGGTTTTAAAATTCCTTTTAAAAAGACCTTCAGTGATTTTATTTAAATGATGGGAGGTAGTTTTAAGCGTTTTTTATTTATGCTAAAACAGCCAGATAAACCGAGTAAAAACTTACTTAAATTTTAATAAAAAATATTAAATATATTGTGGTGGAATGAATTAAATAATAACAATAGATCATTCATGGTTAAAAGTAGACTATATATAGTTTCTGGCTTTTAAATAGAATTTATCTGAAAACTAAAGGCAAGTTATTACAATCTCAGCTCATTAATTAAGCTCTAACTATATTTCGATACATAGTTTCTAGTGATTAAAAAATGGTCAATGTTAGATAACAAACTATAATATTTGTTTATTTATGTAATAAATTTGCGATATATTGTACAGAATATTTCAATTATTATACAAAATATACATATTGAAACGATATTGCTTTGTTCGTAGAATGCAGAAATTTTCATCTTTAATTTATTTTTTTAATGGGGTTGTTATGCATCATATTTTAAAAGGGACTTTAATTTCTGCGCTATTTTCTGTGTCGGTCACTTCACAGGCAGCAGTATTTAGTAGTTATAATGAAGAAGGTAGTTTTTTCCGTAGTCATTTGAATAGCGCTTTATCTGAAAACCTCATTACTCAGTTTAAGGACAAAGCTGATTCAAAGGATGGAGTTTTATATTTACTTGAACAAGCCCGCTTATTACAAGTTAACCATCAATATGAAGAAAGCCGAGATTATTATAAGCAAGCCTTTACGCTGTTAGAAAAACAAAAAAATCGGGCCAAAATTAGTGTGTCCCGAATGGGGTTTAAGGCTCTTGCCATGGTCAGCAATGACTCTGTAGTGCCTTATCTGGTACCAGCACATGAGCAGGTGCTGGCGCATATTTCCCAAGCTAAAAACTATATTTTCTTAAAGGATCTGGAAGCTGCTGCGGTAGAAATGCGCGTGGCTCAGGGCCTCCAGCGTGAAATCGAATTGTTGCACCAAAAAGAACTAGAAAAGAAAAAAGACAAAGTAGCTAAAAACACGGAAGCAGAGAAGAATCTAAGTGTGCTGGATGAAGCTTTTGTCGGTCTGGACCCCATAGCCGGCAAGATTAAGAACAGCTATCAGAATGCCTACGCTTTTTATATGGCAGCCAATTTATGGGAAACCTTGGGTGAATACAATGATGCCTTGGTTGATTATAAGAAAGCTTATGAGTTACAACCAGATAAGCAAATTTCCGAAGACGTGAAACGTCTGGATCAACTGGTCACACAGCATAAGAAGGGTAGTGTTCCGGTGATTGTATTTATCGAACAGGGAATTGTACCGCAAAAGGTGGAAAATAAAATTGATGTCCCTACACCGGGCGGTTTAATCAATATTGCTTTTGCGACCTATGAACCAAGTACCTATGTGATACCAACTAGCCTGAAAGTGAAAGTCAATAATAAAGCTTTACAAGACAGTTATGTGATTAGTGATATTGGTGCTTTGGCCGTCAAGGACCTCAAAGAAAAAATTATGGCGAATGTGAGCAGTCAGGTGCTGCGCGCCACTGCAAAATATGCCGCACAAAAAGAACTTGGTAACCAGTTTGGTGTGTTTGGTCAACTTGCCGGTAACGTCTTAAATATGGCGACTGAGCGTGCTGACTTGCGTGGCTGGAGTACCTTGCCGAGTAATGCCCAGATTGCGCGCTTAAATTTAACGCCGGGCAAACATAATTTACAACTTTCTAGCGGGAGTGTATCTAGCTCTCCGGTCACCCTAGATGTGAAAGCCAATCAAACAGTGTTTGTCTATGCCCATCATGTTAATGACAAAATTACGGCTAGTGTAAGCACCATTCCACATTAATCATAAATAAGGGAACAATATGAAACGTCAATTTAGCTTTGCTGTACTTGGTTTAGGGGCGCTGTTCATGGTGGGTTGTACCGCACCGAATGCCTTATCTACCCAAACCAATGCCAATAATGAAATGAGTATCCGCACCATTACCAATAATCCGGTATTAACTACGGAAGTCTTTGTGGAACGTGTGAATATGAGCTTGGTTGGTGATTTAAAGCGTGCTTCAATCGCGATCAAAAACCGCCGTTTTAACAATAAAGATTTTAGCTACAAGATTGTTTGGGTGGATGCACAAGGTGTGGAAGTTAATCCTGAAGGTGCCATCTGGAAGCCGATCCAGTTAACCGGACGTGAAACCAAAGGTGTGCAGTCCTTGGCGCCAAATCCATCTGCTGTTGATGTTGTTGTGTATTTGAAAAAATAAGAGAGACTTGAAATGAACGCAAAATTGATTTTCGCCGCATTGGCAACTACGACACTGCTTAGTGGCTGTGCCTCTACTGGTTCAGTAAGTTATGGTGATGCCCAAGCAGTCGAAACCTTAACCACAGACTTTGGTTCAACTGACTTGCAAATGATTGCAGCCAAAATGGTGGATGACATGTTGATGTTCCCGCCAGTGGTGCAAATGACCCAAAACCGCCGTCCGGTCATTGTCCTTGATCGGATTCATAACAAAACCCAGGAACATATCGATACCGAATCGATTACTGACAGTATTCAGAACAAACTAATCAATTCTGGAAAATTTCGTTTTGTTGATATGAAATCGGTGAATGCGGTGGCACAGCAGCTAGCTTATCAAAAGCAAAGCGGTATGGTGAACCAGTCAACAGCAGTACGTGCCGGTGGTCATATTGGTGCCGAATTTATGCTAAATGGCAACTTGTCGAGTATTGTGAAGAATGCCGGTGGCAAGAGTGATGTGTATTACAAGTTCACTTTTAAATTGCAAAACCTGCAAACTGGTATCGTAGAGTGGACTGGCGAGAAAGAAATCCGTAAGGCAGGCAAACGCTCGACTTTTGGTCTGTAATTTCAATGAAGGTCACTGTGCTTTTGGCACAGTGACTGTAGAAGAATATAATATGAAAAAAATATTACTTGCAGGCCTGTTGTCTGGATTGTTGAGCGCTCCGGCCTTTGCAGCCATTAAAGAAGTGGTTAAAGAAGCCAGTGGAAGTGGTCCAACTCAACACCAGGCGATTTCTGAAGCCTTATTAATTGCTGTGCAATCGGTAAATGGTGCTTCAGTTTCTTCCCAAATGAATTATGAAGAGACTGTTTCTGTATCGGTGAATAATCAGGGCTGGAGTTATAACGGTAAAGTTTCACCAGTTTTTAGTGTGGCAAATCAAGGTTCAGGTTCAGTGACCAAGTTTCAGGTGCTGAGTGTGACGGGTGCAAAAAATAATTACCGTGCCAAAGTTCGCGCACATGTGGTGAAGTTTGAATCGACTGTACAAGACCAGCATTTGCGCAGGATTGCAGTATTGCCATTCCAGATGGCCGAGAAAAATAACCGACTGGCCAATGACACATCTGCCTATGAGTTTAGTCAGGAATTATCCGATACTTTAGGAAATTATCTGGCTCAAAGCGGACAGTTGAGTGTGGTAGATCGTCATTATCTGGATGAAATGCAGTCTGAAAATGCATTCCTGTATTGGGATGGTGCACCGCATGAGCTGGCGCGTATCGGTCAGAAAGTTGGAGCAGACTATTTACTGGTGGGACGAATTAATGATCTGTCTAGTGCCAGCCATCAGCAAATGTATGGTTTGAATGCCGGCGCTGAACAAGTGCGTTTAAGCTGGCGTGTCATTGAAGCCAATACCAGTAAAGTGGTAGCAGCGGGCACTTTCAATCGAACTCTGTCTAATTTAATGACACAGAATATTCTGACCAATAGTTTAAATGACAGTACGGCGGATAAAATTGCTCAGGGCTTAAACCCGGAAATTTTACAGGGCTTAAAATTACAGCCTGTACAGTCGCAGACTGGTCAATCTTATGATTCATCACCGGGCTATGAAATGACGCCAGGTTCAAGCGATCAACCTGTAAAATGGTAAGTTAATATTAGTTCGAATGATTTTTAACACATAAAGAATCTCTGACCTAAATGCAGGGATTTTTTATGTGTCGCTTTACAAGTAGCTCAAGCCTGCTGAAATTTCAGCTGACGTAACTGGCGGGCATGTTGCAAGGTGGTTTCACTAATCTCTACACCGCCTGTCATTCTTGCAAGCTCCTGAATAATTTCATTTTCCTCAAGGTCAATGATTGTGCTGCTGGCAGGATCAGTCTGCTGTTTTTTTACCAGTAGATGCTGATCAGATTGTGCTGCCACTTGTGCCTGATGGGTAATACACAGAATCTGTACATGCTGGGCCAGATCGGCCAGTAAACGCCCGACAATCTCTGCGGTACCACCACTAATCCCGACATCAATTTCATCAAAGACCAGCACTTCAGCTTCGGTTTTTTCCGCATTCATGACTTGCATCACTAGCGCAATACGCGAGAGTTCACCGCCTGATGCAACCCGGGCCAAAGGCTGTGCCGGAATGCCTTTATTGGCAGTAAACAGCAATTGAATAAAGCTGAGACCTTCACTAGAGGGATGCTCCAAAGGCTCAAACTTGAACTCAAAATGTGCTTCAGGCAATGCCAGTTGTTTGACCTGCTCAGTGAGCTGCTTGGCCAACGGTGCTGCGGCTTCACGGCGAATCTGATCCAGATGTTGGGCTTTATCCAGAAACTCCTGATAAGACACTGCTACCTGCTCAGCGAGTGTTTCCGGATCTTCCAGTTGATGCAGCTGTTCTAATTCGGTTTGCCAGGCTTCATATTCTTCTTTGAGTAATTCTGGCTGGGTACGATATTTACGTGCCAGACGATGGAAGATTTCTAAAGTCGAATTTAGTACTTCCATGCGTTCCGGATCAAAACTCTGCCGATCCATAAACTGGCGTAAATTCGCTGCTGCATCTTCAAGTTCGCTTTGGGCATTCAGCAGGGAGGTGTAAATTCCGGAAAGCTGTTCGCTACGACCGGCATGTGATTCCATGCGACGTAGAATGGAAGCCAGTTCTTGGGAAATATTCTGTTCGCCTTCATCCAGACTATTCAGGCTATAGACACAGTCCTGCATGATCGCTTCATGATGGGAAAGCCGGTCAAATTCCTGTTCAATCTCCTGATAATCCGTCTGAACAATGTCTTCCAGTTCTTCTAGCTGCAGTTCCAAGGTTTCCATGCGTTGCTTACGGGTCGCTTGTGCATCTAGCGCTGCCTGATGCTGACGAATATTTTTCTGCCAAGTGCTATACGCATCACGTACTGCTTGAGCCGGCGCATAAAAATGATAATAACGATCCAGCCAGTGCTTCGGATAAGGTGGTTCTAATAATTGTTGCTGACTATGCTGGCTATAGAGTTGTACCAGTAAACGCCCAATTTCTTTCAGTTCAGACAGGCTGCTCGGACGTCCATTGATCCAGGCCTTACTACGGCCGGTGGCAAAAATCACCCGGCGTAAATGAATTTCACCTGATTCATCATCCAGCTCATGCTCTTTCAACCAGGCTGCTTCAGGACTGTGTTCCTGATAGCTGAAGCTGGCGGTGACATCCGCCTTTTCCGTACCATAACGCACATAATTGGTATCGGTTCGCTCACCCAGACAGGCAGACAATGCATCCAGTAACAGGGATTTACCTGCACCGGTTTCACCGGTTAAAACGTTAAAACCTTTATCAATATCAATAGCAAGATGCTCGGCTAAAGCAAAATTGATCAGAGTTAAATGTGTCAGCATAAACGCATCCGGGCTGCGAAAAGTTTGATTGAAATAGCCTGATGTTGGATTTGGGTCACAACATGGCTGTGATTATTATAAATCAGGACGAATCAATTTCATTCTATCTTAAATTTTAACGATTCATATATGCTTATTTCACTGTATTTTCGCAAGAAGCTGACTCAGAAGTATGTTAATTCACTGCTGATTTTCATATTTTTGACATCCCCAATCTTTAAATTAAAGACTCAATTGAGCCTGTTTTTAAAAGAGCGCGTGCAGATCGAAACTTAAGTTTATCTATCAGCAAAATACAGGCCAAAACATGCTGTAAATAGAAGGGGTTCAGCGCTACAGAATATTTGATCGACGCCGACAAACTTCGATTGATTAGTTGAGGGTGCACATTTAAACTACAGCAATCAAAATATTACAAAATGCTTTATCTGGAGAAATCGCATGTCAGCTCAGTTTGATCATGTATCGGTACTTAAAAAATCTAATGTATATTTCGGCGGGTTGTGTATTAGCCACATTGTACAATTTGAAGACGGGACCAAAAAAACTTTGGGTGTCATTCTGCCATCAGAAAATGCCTTGACCTTTGAAACACATGTTCCTGAGCGCATGGAAATTGTTTCAGGTGAATGCCGTGTTCAGATTGGCGATAGCGAAGAAAGTGAGTTGTTCCGTGCGGGACAGTCTTTCTATGTGCCGGGCAATAGCCGTTTTAAAATTGAAACCGATGATGTGCTGGACTATGTCTGCCATTTTGAAGGTTAAGTCCAGATTCAAGATCAGTGCAAACCGGGCAAGAAATTTCAGTGCGAATCGGTTAAACTAATCAGCTATAGAAATCCTGTGAAGTCAGCTTTACGGGATTTTTCTTTTGCATATAACTAATCTAGAGGTCGTTCATGGCAAAACCTGAATATTTTTATGGCGTACATTCAGTGGAGTCATTGTTAGAGCTTGAGCCTGAACGTGTCTTGACATTATTCACTCTCAAAGGACGCGATGATCAGCGTTTAAAGCGTATACTGGAACTGGCTGAACCGTTTGGGATCAGTGTGCAGCAAGCCAGCCGTGACAAACTGGAAAAATTGGCTGGCCAACCCTTTCATCAGGGGGTCGTAGCCGCAGTTCGTGCTCATCCAACCCTGAATGAAAAAGATCTTGAATCCCTCTTGAGCGCAAACCCTCAAGCGTTGTTATTGGCCCTCGATCATATTACCGATCCGCATAATCTTGGTGCCTGTATCCGTACGGCCGCTGCAATGGGCGTTGAGGCAGTGATTGCACCACGTGATCGTTCAGCCACTCTAACTCCGACAGCACGTAAAGTGGCTGCAGGTGGTGCGGACAAAGTCAAATTCATTCAGGTGACCAATCTGGCGCGTACTTTGGGTCAAATCAAAGAAGATTTTAATGTTCGTGTTGTCGGTACCATGCTAGATGAAAAAGCGCTGCCGATTCAGAATTTTGATTTTACCGGTACCGGGGTTTGTGTAGTGATGGGCGCGGAAGATACCGGCCTACGTCCAATTACGCAAAGCCAATGTGATCAGACCGTGTATATTCCGATGGCAGGTAATCTGCAAAGTCTGAATGTCAGTGTGGCTACAGGTATGGCACTGTATGAAGCCTGCCGTCAGCGTAACCTTTGATTGATGATGGCATTGTCAGACCGTACCCAAGGCTATGTTTTTTTAGTTGTTACCATGTGCATCTGGGGCGGTTTTACTTTAACAGCCCGCCTGAATGCGCTTTGGCAGATCAGTGCCTGGGATATCGTGGCCTTGCGTTTTTCTCTGGCATTCCTGATTCTGATGCCGATCTTGCTTTATCGTAAAGAGGCCGCTTTTTTACTGAAAAAAGAGCCTTTTATTTTAGCGATGATTGGCGGAGTGATTTACTGCCTGTTTGCCTATAGTGCTTTTCACTATGCACCTACTGCCCATGCTGCAATTTTCTTGAATGGCTGTATTCCGATCTGTACCGCGATCATGGCTTTTTTTCTGATGGGGCAGGCTTTTGATAAACATACCTGGGCCAGCCTGATCATTATGATCGTAGTACTGTGTCTCATGAGTATGCTGATGTATCGGGAAACTGGTGTGGCCTTTGGGGCAGGGGATGGGCTGTTTTTTATCAGTGCCATACTTTGGGCGATTTTTACCGTTTTATTGCGTAAATATCAGCTAACTGCATGGCAGGCAATGTGTGGTGTCGCGATCTGGTCGGCAGTGATATATGTGCCGATTTATCTGCTATTTTTACCGAAAAACCTGAATGTGCCTGAACCCAAGCATTTACTGTTTCAGACCATTTTTCACGGCATATTTGTGGTGATTATTGCTACTTTAAGCTATGTAGAAGCCATCAAGCGTCTTGGTGCATTTAAGGCAGGCAGTATTACCAATCTTGCACCTTTTATTGCGGCAATTCTGGCTGTACCTTTATTAAATGAAACTTTAAGTCTGGCCATGGTGTGTGGCCTGATGGGTATGGCAGTTGGGGCCTTACAGCCGTGGCGCTGGTTACAGCACCAGGACAGTCTAAGCCGAAAATTAGCAGAACAAAAAAAGCAGTCTTAATCAGACTGCTTTTTTATGCTTCAGCTGGCTGCCATGTTTAAATATTTTTGATGTAATGGTCTGAGATGAGCATAGAGGTGATCCAGATGACCATCATTTAGGACAATATCATCGGCCATGGCCTGCTTCTGTTCGCGGGACATTTGTGCGGCAATGATATTGCGAATTTGTTCGATATTCTGGCCGTCACGTTGTGAGGCCCGCTCAATTTGCAGTTCGATGGTGGCGTCAATCAGTAAGGTATGCTGAGTGAGTTCGTGCTGATTGGTTTCAAATAAAAGTGGTGAAACCAGAATGGCATAAGGACTTTGCGCAGCATGTAGTTGCTGGATAATGGAAGTACGAATTGCCGGATGGGTAATACTTTCCAGGGTCTTGCGTGCTTCAGGAGACTGGAAGATATATTCACGCAAGGCACGCCGATTCAGTGAGCCATCGGCAAGCAGTACCCAATCGCCAAAAGCCTGCTGAATCTGGGTAAGTGCAGGCTGCCCAAGTTCGACCACTTCACGTGCTACCACATCGGCATCGACTACCGTGATCCCTTGTGCTTCAAACCAGTGACTGGCAGCAGACTTGCCACTGCCAATCCCACCAGTTAAACCGAGTACAAATTTCAATTTATTGACCTAAATACACTTTCATAATTTGTTCACCCCAAAGAAAAGCAATCCAGCCGGCAATCGCAATATAAGGACCAAAAGCAAAAGGCTGATTTTCCTTGCGAACTTTTAGCAGAATGATGCCAATAATCGCACCTACCAGAGAAGACAGCAGCACAATTAAAGGCAATAATAATGGACCCATCCAGGCGCCCAAAGCCGCAAGCAGTTTAAAATCGCCATAGCCCATACCTTCTTTACCGGTGATGATTTTAAACAGGTAATACACTATCCATAAACATAAAAAGCCAATGATGTAGCCCCAGATGGCAGAGCTTGGGGAGGTATAGAGTGCATAACTATTTACGCCCAGACCTAGTGCAGCCAGGGGCAGGGTATAACGGTCCGGTAATAACTGGGTATCAAAATCAATAAAGGTTAGTGCAATCAGTACATAAGTCAGGATCAGGCCAAACAGCATTTGCAGCGTTGCACCAAATACTGCTACAACCATCAGTGCACAGGCCGCGGTCAGAAGCTCAATAAATGGATAGCGGATACTGATCGGATTCTGGCAGTTGCCACACTTGCCACGCAAGAGCAGCCAGCTGATGACTGGAATATTCTGGTACCAGCGGATCGTTTGATGACACTTGGGACAAGTTGAAGCCGGTTTGCTTAAACTTAATTTGCTTTCATCAATAATCGGCTGTTCAGGATGCAGGAACAGCTGGCAATCGTGACGCCATTCCTGTTCCATCATCTTGGGGGTCCGGTAGATCACTACATTCAGGAAACTACCGATACATAAACTAAAAAGCCCAACTGCGATATATAGCGCGGTCGGGTTTTGACTGAAATACTGAATAAGATCTTGCATTAAACCACAGAACCCATTTGGAAGATTGGAAGGTACATGGCAATGACCAGGCCGCCGACGAGTACACCCAAGACTGCCATAATCAACGGCTCCATCATAGAGGTGAGGCCATCTACAGCATTGTCGACTTCATTTTCATAATGTGTCGCGACTTTGTCCAGCATGGCATCCAGTGCACCTGATTCTTCGCCAATGGCGACCATTTGCACTGCCATAGACGGGAACTTGTTGGTCACGCGCATGGCAAACTGTAATTGCTGGCCAGTGGCAACATCTTCACGGATTTTCATGACGGCATCTTCATAGACCACGTTATTGGTGGCACCCGCGGTAGATTCCAGCGCGTCAATCAGAGGGACACCAGCTGCGAAGGTGGTGGCCAGGGTACGGCTATAACGTGCGATAATCGCTTTATAAACCAGATCACCAAAAATCGGCGCTTTCAAGGCAGCTTTATCCAGAAAATCGCGGAATTTTTTACTACGTTTTTTGGCTTCCAGAAAAGCCGTAATCACAGCTCCAATGGCAATAATCAGCAGGAACCAGTACTTTTGCATCCATTCCGACATATTCACCACCATTTTGGTAAAAGCCGGCAGATCCGCGCCAAATGAAGAGAATAAATCCTGGAAAACCGGGACCACTTTCACCATCAGAATAATGGTCACAATTAATGCAACTACGACTACTGCAGCCGGATACTTCATGGCTTTTTTGATTTTTTGCTTGAGTAGTTCGCTTTTTTCTTTATAGATCGCGACACGATCCAGCATGGTTTCCAGCGCACCGGACTGTTCACCTGACTCGACCAGCGAACAGAATAGGTTGTCGAAATATTGTGGATATTTGCGCAGTGCTCCGGCAAAAGTATTACCGCCTTCAACCTCACCTTTAATTCCTAGTACAACTTCACGCATCGCCGGATTTTCCAGACCTTCTGCGACAATTTCAAAGCCTTGTACCAGTGGTACCCCGGCTTTCATCATGGTCGCCAATTGTCGGGTAAAAATGGTGATATCCAGTGTGCTGACACGTTTTTTCATTAAGCCTTCGAGAATATTTTTTTTCTTTTCCCGAATGGTCTTGATGCTGATACCTTGTTTTCGAAGGGTGACCTTGGCCAAAGCCATATTTTTTGCTGGCAATTCCCCCTTGATCTTTGCCCCTTTACGATCAATTCCTTCATAGCTGAAGATCGGCATCATCTGGCCTTTCTTTACTGCTGCCATACCTTTATCCTTATTTTAGATCAGCGCCCGATCATTCGCTGGTGACACGATTGACTTCCTGTAAAGAAGTCACCCCCTGCATCACCTTGATTAAACCTGACCGGCGTAAATTGTTAAAACCTGCACGTGCGGAAGCATCGGCAATTTCAAGTGCATTGCCGTCCTCCATAATAATTCTGGAAATTTCGGGTGTTACTTTCATAACTTCATAAATACCCACACGACCCTTATAGCCTTCGCGACATTCATTGCAGCCCACCGGTTCATAAATTTGGAACTCAGGTTGCTGCAGGTCCGTTTCGGTAAAGCCCATTTCTAATAAGCTCTGTTGTGGAATATCGGCAGGTTTCTTGCATTGCGAACACAAGCGACGTGCCAGTCGTTGTGCAATAACTAGATTCACCGAGGTGGCAATGTTAAAAGAAGGTACCCCCATATTACGTAAACGGGTCAAGGTCTCAGGCGCACTATTGGTATGCAGCGTCGACATCACCATATGACCAGTCTGCGCCGCTTTAATCGCAATCTCGGCAGTTTCCAGATCCCGGATCTCACCGACCATGACGATATCCGGGTCTTGACGTAAGAATGACTTCAGTGCGGCAGAGAAGGTTAGGCCAACTTTATTGTTGACGTTAACCTGATTAATCCCTTGCAAGTTAATCTCGACCGGATCTTCCGCTGTCGAAATATTGGTATCTTCACGGTTTAAGATATTCAGACCGGTATACAGTGAAACGGTTTTACCGGAACCTGTCGGGCCGGTGATTAGCAACATCCCTTGCGGTTTGTCCAGCGCCTGCATAAACAGTTCTTTTTGTTCCGGTTCATAGCCCAGAGCATCAATCCCCAGCATCGCGCTGGAGGGATCTAGAATACGCAGTACCAGTTTCTCACCAAACAGGGTAGGGAGAGAGTTAACACGGAAATCAATGGCTTTATTCTTAGAAAGTTTTAACTTAATACGACCATCTTGCGGTACACGCTTTTCCGAAATGTCCATTTGCGACATAACCTTAAGACGCGAAGACAGGCGGTTTGCCAGCTGTAAGGGCGGGGTTGCAATCTGACGTAGAACACCATCGACCCGGTAACGTACCCGATAGATTTTTTCATAAGGTTCAAAGTGTAGATCTGAAGCGCCCATACGGATCGCATCAATCAGCAATTTATTAATATATTTGACAATTGGTGCTTCATCACCTTTATTGCTTTCTTCATCTTCTTTATTTGGATCTGAGGTGTCGATATCGACATCCAGATCGAAATCTTCATTAAACTCAAAGGTACTTTCTTCGGTAAAATTCTGCTCGATCAGTTTTTCAAGTTTATTGTGTTCAACAATAATGGTTTCAATATTGAGTTTAGTCGAAAAACGGACTGCATCAATCGCTTCGATGTTGGTCGGGTTGCTGGTTGCAACATATAAAATACTGGAATTTTTAAAAATCGGCAGGATGCGATGCTTGGTAATCAGCTTTTCATCAATCGCATCGCGCAAAATTTGGGCAGGATCATAGGCACTGATATCAAACAACGGTTCGCCAAATTCCACTGAAATCGTTTCAGCAATGACGGTCGGAGAAAGCTGCTGCTGGTTAATTAACTCAGCCACAATATCGACTTTTTCTTGTTTGGCATGCGTCAACGCACTGCGCATATCTTCAGCTGAGATGACGCCTTCCTCGACCAAACGACGAATAAATCCGGTAAATCTTGGCGACCCCTGTAATGCTGTCATGCTATAAATGCCTACTCATCAAATTCTTTTAATTGCTATACTAAAATTATACGTTTGTTACGTAAAAATACCATAGCCAAGAGTGCCGCTAGCTTCCTCATCTCCAGTAAAAGCATGAACTGGTTAGAAGAAGTCCCCATTTTTTTAAGTGATAACAAAAAATAACCATTTTGGATAGTCTAAACCGAGAATGAGTGATAAGAAAACTATTCTTTTAATTTTCCAATTCCGTGTAGAATGTGCCCAATTCAAAATATGTAAATGAAATAGGTTAATTATGTCGGTTTCGACGATTACCCCTTGGGTGATAGGTAACTGGAAAATGAATCCGGTGCAGGCAGAGGCATTGAGCTTGGTGCGTGGTATTAAGAATTTGCTGGAAACTGCGCCAATTGCCGAAGATCGATGTTATTTAGGTGTGGCACCGATTGCCATTGCCTTAAGTCAGATTCAGGCAGAGCTGTCATCTGCGGTTCGTCCGATTTATACTGTAGCACAAGATGTTTCACGTATTTCAGGAACGGGTGCCTATACCGGTGAAGTCAGTGCTGAATTACTCGCAGACAGCCAAATCCAGTATGTACTGGTAGGTCATTCTGAGCGCCGTGAAATATTTGCGGAAAATACTGATATTTTAAATGCTAAAATCAAAAATGCTTTAAGTGCTGGTTTGACGGTAATTTATTGTGTCGGTGAAAGCCTGGAACAACGTGAAGCAGGGCAGGCAGAAACTGTAGTATTGCAACAAATTTGTGATATCGCTGCTGTGGTTGAAGCCGAACAATGGAAAAATATCGTGATTGCTTATGAACCGATCTGGGCAATTGGAACCGGTAAAACAGCTTCTCCTGAAGATGCACAGGCCATGCATGCACAAATCCGTCAAGGTTTAAGCCAGATTACGGGCTATGGCGAGAGTATGGCGATTCTATATGGTGGTAGTGTCAAGCCGGAAAATGCAGTAGAGTTAGCAGCCTGCCCAGATATCAATGGGGCATTGGTCGGTGGTGCATCACTCAATGCTGAGTCGTTCCATAAAATTGCTCATGCATTTGCAAATACACAATAATTAGGAGTTGAGCATGCAAACTTTTGTGCTGGTAGTACATATTATCTTAGCTGTTTTGATGATTGTCTTGATTTTGGTTCAGCATGGTAAAGGTGCAGATGCTGGTGCCTCTTTCGGCGGTGGTGGTGCAGCGACAGTATTTGGAGCATCGGGTTCGGGTAATTTCATGACCCGTTTGACTGCAATTTTTACTGCACTGTTTTTCGTAACCAGTCTGACTTTGGCGATTTTAGCCAAGCAACAAACCTCGAATGCCTATAGTTTGGGATCGGTTCAGTCTGCGCCGACCACACCTGTACAATCGAATAAAACTTCACCAACTGCACCAGAAACGACCGAATAGTTTTAATTAATCCTTTCTTTTTTTCAGTGATACGACTAGAATGCGTCACAGCTGCGGTGGTGGTGGAATTGGTAGACACGCTACCTTGAGGTGGTAGTGCTTTCGGGCGTGGGGGTTCAAGTCCCCCCTTCCGCACCAACTTATAATCCAGAAATTTAAGTTGGTGTATGCAGCTGAAAAAACTTCTGTTGATGCGGGATGGAGCAGTCTGGTAGCTCGTCGGGCTCATAACCCGAAGGTCGTTGGTTCAAATCCAGCTCCCGCTACCAATCAATCCTTTTAGAAGACGCAAACTTTCAAGAGGCAGCTTAAACAGGTTTTAAGTTGAGAAATTTAATTTGCATGTTGTTGCGGGATGGAGCAGTCTGGTAGCTCGTCGGGCTCATAACCCGAAGGTCGTTGGTTCAAATCCAGCTCCCGCTACCAATCTTTTAAAGATGCAAAATTTAAAAGCAGTTTAAGTACTTTAGACTGAAAGTTATTTGTACGCTGATGCGGGATGGAGCAGTCTGGTAGCTCGTCGGGCTCATAACCCGAAGGTCGTTGGTTCAAATCCAGCTCCCGCTACCACTTTTTCAGCGACAGATGACAAATATGCAGAATGATGTGGTTTTGATTGAAAAGTTCTCATCTTTTGTATATAATTTTTGCACGTTGATGCGGGATGGAGCAGTCTGGTAGCTCGTCGGGCTCATAACCCGAAGGTCGTTGGTTCAAATCCAGCTCCCGCTACCAAGTTTCTAAAAAGAGGCTCACAACAAGGTGGGCCTTTTTGCACAGTGGGATTTGAAAAAATCTTAAATTGTGCATTAATTGGGGCGATTTACGCCCTTTTTTATTGGCTATCGTGTAGTGTCGACATTATTTGGTCAAATCTCCATGTTTCACTACTACTATAGTTTGTATTGGTTTGTAGTGGTCAAATAGATCATAAAATCGCACCAGATGACGAGAGTAAATGAAGCTATCAAATAAAACTCAAGCACTTCAGGACTTGATTGCACCAGCAGTTGAAGCCTGTAATGTAAACCTTTGGGGGATTGAATTCCTGCCACAGGGTAAATGTTCGTTATTACGTATCTACATCGACAAGCCAGTCGATGAGAGCGTTGCACCAGCAATCAATGAAGATGGTGAAGAAGAGCAGGGGCGTGGTATTGGCGTTCAGGATTGTGTGCGTGTCACGCAGCAAGTGGGCGCAATGCTGGATGTTCATGATCCGATCTCGGGTGAATATTCACTCGAAGTATCTTCGCCAGGCTGGGACCGTCCATTCTTCCAGCTCGAGCAGATGTCAGGCTATATCGGTCATACCGTAGCACTACGTTTGATCAGTGCGGTAGATAACCGTCGTAAATTCCAGGCCAAACTGGTTGCTGTCGATCTTGAAAATGAAATGATTCAGGTTGAAGTAGAAAAGCAACAGGTATTGGAGATCGACAGTCACAATATCGATAAAGCAAATTTGGTCTTCCAAGATTAATTTAATAAATAAAAATTTAACGAATAGGTGACGTATGGCACGTGAAATTCTGACCGTCGTTGAAACGGTTAGTAACGAAAAAGGTGTACCTCGTGAAGCAATCTTTGAAGCGCTTGAGCAAGCTTTAGTTGCTGCAACAAAGAAAAAATTCTACGAAGGAACACATTCGGAAGAAGCACGTTTACGTGTGGAAATTGATCGTAAAACAGGTGACTATCGTACTTTCCGTCAGTGGGAAGTGGTTGCAGACGAAGACCATGAAATGCCAGCTTGTCAGGATGCCATCTCTGATGTCGATCCGGCAAAATGGTCGATTGGGGACATTCGTGAGCTTGAAGTTGAATCGATTGACTTCGGTCGTATTGCAGCGCAAATTGCCAAGCAAGTGATCGTACAGAAGATCCGTGAAGCAGAACGTGCACTTGTAGCCGATGCTTACGAATCTAAAGTCGGTGAGCTGATCTACGGTGAAGTGAAAAAACAAACCAAAGACGGCTTTATCATTGACCTAGGTGACAATGCTGAAGCATATCTTGCTCGTGAAGAAATGATTCCGAAAGAAATCCTTCGTCCGAAGCAACGCGTAAATGCGATTCTGTTCAATGTCAACCGTGAAGGTCGTGGTGCGCAGTTACAACTGTCACGTGCTAAACCGGATATGCTGATTGCATTGATGAAGAAAGAAATTCCTGAGATTTCTGAAGAAATCATTGAAATTAAAGCGGCGGCTCGCCAACCAGGTGTTCGTGCTAAAATTGCAGTGAAAACCAATGACCACCGTATTGACCCGGTGGGTGCTTGTATTGGTATGCGTGGTACCCGTATTCAAGCTGTACAGCAAGAGCTCAATGGCGAGCGTATTGATGTGGTAGTTTGGTCGGATGACCCTGCGCAATATATCGCAAGTGCATTGGAACCAGCAGATGTATCGAGTATTGTCATCGATGAAGATGCACGTACTGCAGATATCATTTTCGCAACCAGCGATCAGTTGGCACGTGCGATTGGTTCACAAGGTCAGAACGTTCGTCTGGCATCTGAATTGACTGGCTACAAGCTGGACATGATGCTGGAAGAGGAATACTACGCCCGTCAACAAAACGAAGCGCAACAATATTTAGACATGTTTGTTACCCGTCTGGATATCGCGGAAGATTTGGCGATGGCATTGGTAGAAATGGGCTTCACCTCGCTTGAAGAAATTGCTTATGTCCCTGCAGAAACGTTTGATGAAATCGAACTGGATGCGGAACTGGTTGAACTACTGCAAAGCCGTGCGAAAGAAATTGCACTTGCTGATGCATTACAACAGCAAGAGAACATACAAGCGCCAAGTGAAGAACTTGTTGCAATGGAAGGCATGACAGTAGAGATCGCGCAAGCGCTAGCAGCTCGTGGTGTGGTAACAGTGGATGATTTAGCAGATCAGGCGACTGACGATATCGAAGATATTGAAGGTTTGGGTGCTGAGAAAGCAGGTCAACTCATTATGAAAGCGCGCGAATCATGGTTTAACTAGGAGGTAGTATATGACGGACAAGTCGATTAAAGAGTTAGCCCTCAATGTGGGTCGTCCAGTTGAGAAGCTCCTAGAGCAGGTTCGTGAGGCAGGTTTACCACAGCGTAAAGCTGACGATATTATTACCACCGAACAACAAGACAGCTTGATGAGTCATGTGAAAAAGTCACAGGGTTCAGAAAGCCAAGCAGGGCAAATCACGTTGAAACGTAAAACGACTAGTACGGCTAAAGTAGCCAGTACTTCAGGTAAGGCGAAAACGATTAATGTAGAAGTTCGCAAGAAGCATACATTTGTTAAGCCGGATCCAGAACAGATCAAAGCAGAAGCATTGGCGAAAGCCAAGGCTGAGCAACAGGCCAAAGCTGCGCCTGAGCAGAATACAGCGCAAGCTTCTGCTGAAGCTCCAACAACTGGCGTAAATAACGCCAATAAAGCTCTAGAAGCGATGCGTGCTGCTGCAAAGCAAACCAGCGACAAGCAAGAAGTTTCTAAAGCGGCAGTTGTGGTAAAACGCAAATCAACCAACAAGCCGATTGTGAAGCAAGTTGTTAAACCAACTGAAACTGCTGAACAGAAGAAGGCGCGTGAAGCAGAAGCAGCAAAATTGAAAGCTGTTGAAGAAGCTGCGCGTCGTAAAGCGGCTGAAGAAGCGCAGCAACGTACGCTTGAACAAATGCGTCAAATGGCGTCCAAGTACACCGCGGAAGATACCACTGCAACGATTCGTGTTGTTGATGATTCTCCTCTGGCTGCCGGCCTTGTTGGTCAGGCATATGAAGACTCTTTTGCCAAAGAAGACCGCGAAATCAAACGTGGTACGAATACGCCGAGCGCGCGTGCACCTAAAAAAGGTGGTCGTCGTGGTCAGGAAGAGCAAAGCTTCAGCAAACAGCCTAAGCGCGGTTTAAAAACTAGCCAGGGCAACAAGCACGGCTTCGAAAAACCTGTGAAAAAACAGGTTTACGATGTTGAAATCGGTGAAACGATTGTCGTTGCTGACTTGGCTGCGAAAATGGCAGTTAAGGTTCGTGAAGTGATTAAATCACTCATGAAAATGGGTGAATTGGTTACTCAGAACCAGGCGATTGATCAAGAAATTGCTGCACTTGTTGTTGAGGAAATGGGCCATAACCCGGTACTGGTTTCTGATACACAAGCTGAAGATAACTTGCTTGAAGCAGCTGAAGAAGCACGTGGTGCGCAATCTACGCGTGCGCCTGTTGTTACCATTATGGGTCACGTTGACCATGGTAAGACATCGCTGCTTGACCGTATTCGTCGTGCCAAAGTGGCTGCTGGGGAAGCGGGCGGTATCACACAGCATATCGGTGCTTACCATGTAACTACTGATAAAGGTATGATTACATTCCTTGATACTCCGGGACACGCAGCATTTACTGCAATGCGTTCACGTGGTGCGAAAGCAACAGATATCGTGGTTCTGGTTGTTGCAGCAGATGATGGTGTAATGCCACAAACTGCAGAAGCAATTGACCATGCACGTGCTGCAGGTACACCAATCATTGTTGCAATCAACAAGATGGATAAAGAATCTGCTGATCCAGATCGCGTATTGAATGAATTGACTGTGAAAGAAATCGTGCCAGAACAATGGGGTGGTGACGTTCCAGTGGCAATGGTTTCTGCACATACTGGTCAAGGTATTGATGAACTTCTTGATATTATTTCGATTCAAGCTGAACTTCTAGAGCTTAAAGCATCGGAAGAAGGCGCTGCACAAGGTGTCGTAATTGAAGCACGTGTAGACAACAGCCGTGGTGCGGTAACGTCTATTCTGGTTCAAAACGGTACATTGAAAGTAGGTGATCTCGTTCTTGCCGGTTCATCTTATGGTCGCGTTCGTGCGATGACGGATGAAAATGGTCAGCGTATCAAATCTGCAGGTCCTTCGATTCCAGTGGAAATTCTGGGTCTTCCAGAAGCGCCAATGGCTGGTGACGAAGTTCTTGTGGTGAGCGACGAGAAGAAAGCACGTGAAGTTGCCGATGCGCGTATGGATCGTGAACGTCAAAAACGTCTTGAGCGTCAATCTGCAATGCGTCTTGAAAACATCATGGCGTCTATGGGCAAGAAAGATGTGCCGATTGTGAACGTTGTGTTGAAAACTGACGTACGCGGTACCTTGGAAGCATTACACGTTGCACTTGCTGAGCTTGCGACTGACGAAGTTAAAGTACGTATCATCGGTTCTGGTGTAGGTGCGATCACTGAGTCTGACGTGACACTGGCTGAATCTTCAGAAGCAGTTCTACTTGGCTTTAACGTACGTGCGGATAACGCTGCGCGTCAAAAAGCAGATGCAGACAGTATCGACATTCGTTATTACTCAATCATCTATCAATTGATTGATGATGTGAAAGCAGCAATGAGCGGTAAGCTTGCACCAGAACATCGTGAAACGATTCTGGGTGTTGCACAAGTACGTGAAGTATTCCACTCAAGTAAGTTTGGTGCGGCTGCGGGCTGTATGGTACTTGAAGGCGTATTGCATCGTAACAAACCGATTCGTGTATTACGTGATGACGTGGTTGTGTTCCAGGGCGAGCTTGAATCTCTTCGTCGCTACAAAGAAGTGGTTGAAGAAGTTCGTGCCGGTATGGAATGTGGTCTTGCGGTGAAAGGCTATAAAGACATCAAAGCACTTGATAAGATCGAAGTGTACGATGTTCAACTGATTAAACGGAGTCTTTAATGGCGGGTAGTCAACGTCTGAAGCGTATGGCGGATACAGTACAACGCGAGTTGTCAGAACTGATCCGTCAGGAGCTGAAAGATCCACGCTTAGGTGGTCTCGTGACCATCTCTGCGGTGAAGGTGAGCCCAGACCTGGGATATGCGGAAGTTTATGTCACTGTGATGGGACGTGAACTTGGCGATGAGCAAAGCCAAGAAGCCAATAAGGAAACTTTGGATGTGTTGAACAAAGCATCTGGTTTCTTGCGCCATGAGCTGAGTCGTCGTATCAAAACCCGTATTACGCCTCGTCTACGTTTCCATTACGATAAGACCAATGCATATGGTAACTATATGTTTGGTCTGATCGCTGAAGCAGTGAAGGACTTACCTGAAGCTGAAGCAAAAAAAGATGATGAATAAGTCTTAGGACTAAAAAAGCCACCTTCGGGTTAATGCCAGTCAGTTAAGCAGACATTAGAAAAATGTAGTAAAAATGAGTGTATGCCAATACGCTCATTTTTTTTATGACTTTATCTGAAAATTTAGATTGCACCCTTCAACATTCTTTGCCTTCACTCAGCCATTTCAGTGAACTCATTGATTTAAACTGGATTAAAGAAAGCCTACATCAAACAGGTAAGGCTTCTATCAGGAGAAGAAAATTACCTGCCGAACATGTGGTATGGCTGGTAATTGGGCTTGCCCTATTTCGAGATCAACCGATCGGGTATGTCGTAGAGCAACTAAAACTTGTGTTTGGTACAACAGAATATTGTGTCCCCAGTGCAGCAGTGCAAGCACGACAACGTTTAGGACGAGAGCCCTTGAATACCTTGTTTTCTCTACTCAGCCAAGCCTGGTTTGAAGAATCCCAACAGCAATACTCAAACTTTCATGGCCTTAGTGTATGTGCTGTTGACGGGGTGGTTTGGTCTATGCCTTATACAGACGAGAATTTTGAACACTTTGGCTCATCTAAGGGTAAAACCGCTGCAGCCCCTTATCCACAAGTGAGAGCAACCTGCCTGGTAAATACCAGCACCCATGAAATCATTGATGCCCAAATAGGTAGCATGGATCAGGGTGAACTTACACTGGCAAATCGATTATGTCCTCCATCGCATAGTATTACCTTGTTTGATCGAGCCTATTTCTCTGCTGATTTCTTGATTGACTGGCAAACACGAGTAGAAGCCAGTCATTGGTTAATGAGAGCAAAAGATAATTTACGCTATGAGATCATTAAACGTAATTCCCCGCATGACTTTCAAATCAAAATGCCTCTTTCAGCTAGAGCCAGGAAGCTAAATCCATCATTAGGAGAATATTGGGAAGCGCGTTTGATTGAAGTTGAGCAGGCAGGGAAAATTAGACGTTATATCACTTCATTAATGGATTCAAAGGCATATCCACTGATAGGCTTGGCGAAGCTTTATGCCCAGCGCTGGGAAATAGAAATGTGTTACCGAGAAATCAAAAGTGATTTACAGGAAGG